>CAISOQ010000467.1 GCA_903887095.1 uncultured Flavobacteriia bacterium | reverse complement strand
GGACATCTTTAATATAGGCTTTGAAAGAATTCATCATCTGGTCGTAAAGATTGTTGTATTTTCTTAAGAATCGTGGACTAAATTCATTGTTGATTCCCAACATGTCGTGCACCACCAAGACCTGTCCGTCTACTCCACTTCCAGCGCCAATCCCGATAATTGGAATTGTTACGCTTGAAGCAACTTTCGCCGCAAGTTTTGCAGGTATTTTTTCGAGTACAATCGCAAAACAACCAGCCTCTTCCAAGGCTTTTGCATCCGCTAGTAAGCGTTCCGCTTCTTCCTCTTCTTTAGCACGAACCACATAGGTGCCAAATTTATAAATTGACTGCGGAGTTAAGCCCAAATGCCCCATTACGGGAATTCCGGCCGTTAGTATTCGTTTTATCGATTCAATTATTTCAAGTCCTCCCTCTAATTTCACAGCATGTCCGCCTGATTCTTTCATGATACGAATGGCACTAGATAAGGCTTCTTTTGAATTCCCCTGATAGGAACCAAAAGGCAGATCAACGACAATTAATGCCCTGTTCACAGCTCTTACGACAGAAGAAGCATGATAAATCATTTGATCGAGTGTAATAGGCAACGTTGTTTCATGTCCTGCCATCACATTGGAAGCCGAATCACCAACTAAAATCACATCAATACCTGACTCATCAATGATTCGCGCCATAGAAAAATCATAACCTGTGAGCATAGAAATCTTCTCTCCTGCATTTTTCATTTCTTGCAAGGTATGAGTAGTAACCTTTTTTACGTTCTTATGAACTGACATCAGTAGAAATTTTAAGTTGACAAATGTAGGAAAGATTCCCTAAGGGTTCTCCTTGACCTTTCCAATGTGAAAAATTGCATCACCTTTGTAGACGATTGGCGACTCATTTAAACAGATGATATAACCCGATTGACTCGCTTTCACCTTTTTCTCATATTTCCCAAAAGGATCTGTCACAATTCCGATAACTTCCCCTTTCTGAACAGAAGAACCATTTATGATCAAGGCTTGAAACATACCTGAACTTGGCGCTCGCATCCATTTGCTTTCAGCTAAAAATACAGGCTCACGGTCTTTCGAAATATCAATTTTAAAGGATCGCATCCCCAAATGCCCTAACAAGCGTTTTACACCATTTAGACCCTCTTCCACGATAGATTCCTCGATACTGTTCGTTTTACCTCCCTCAAAAAGAAGTAGTTTCTTTCCTTTTTTGAAAAGAGATTCTCGGATCGTTTTTGAAATATAGTTGGAATGCAAAATGAACGGTGGGTTGAAAATTTTTGCCAATTCCACACTTTCATTGTCATCGAATACACATCTTATCTGAGGGAAATTATTTCGCTGTGCGGATCCCGTATGAAAATCAATTACATAATCAACATGCGGGGCAATTTCCTTCATGAAATGAAATGCAAACTGTGAAGCCAGCGACCCAGATTCACTTCCAGGAAAACTACGATTCAAATCGCGACCATCTGGCAATTCCCTTTTCACGTTGAGAAAACCAAAAATATTGAACACTGGAAGACAGATTATTGTACCAATTGTAGGCTTGTTGAAGCCCTTTCGAAGTACCCGGCGAATGATTTCTACACCATTTATTTCATCACCATGTAAACCTGCCATGAGCAATACTGTTGGACCATCGACTTTCGCTCTTTCAACGATAACAGGAACAAGGATTGGGGTTCTTGTATGCAATCGCGCAACATCGAGATTCAATTGCTCGCTCTTTCCTGGAAGGATTTCCTTTCCAAGAATAACAAATTTCTTTGGTGCTACCGCCATCTATCTTTTTACATTTTTTTCGATGTACTGAATAATCTTACCAGCAATATCTTCCTTGGTAGTCTTCTCTATTCCTTCCAAACCAGGTGATGAATTAACTTCCAAAACCAACGGTCCACGAGCCGATTGCAACATATCCACTCCTGCAATACCCAGTCCAACAGCCTTGGCTGCGAGAATCGCAGTGTATTTTTCCTCAACGGTAAGTTCTATGATTTGGGAACTCCCCCCTCTGTGCAGATTGGAGCGAAACTCCCCAGGCTTACCTTGACGCTTCATTGCACCAACCACTTCCCCATCCACTACAAAAGCTCTGATGTCCGCACCTTTTGCTTCTTTCACAAATTCTTGCACAATAACTCTTGCCCTCAAACCATTGAAAGCCTCTAAAACTGATTGAGCAGCATTTTGATTTTCTGCTAAAACCACTCCTAAACCTTGAGTTCCTTCCAATAATTTCAAGACAACTGGCGCACCACCTGCAGATTCCACTACATGTTCTACATTTCTTGAGTAATTGGTGAAGACTGTTTTCGGCAAACCAATTCCCTCTTTTGAAAGAACTTGTAAACAACGTAACTTATCCCTTGAATGCACAATGCCTCGCGAACTTACTGCCGAAAAAACATTCATCATTTCAAATTGCCGAACCACGGCAGTGCCATAAAAAGTAACGGATGCGCCAATCCTTGGAATAACTGCATCAAAACCTGTGAGGTATTCTCCTCCAAAATAAAGTGAGGGACCTTGCTGTTCAATTTCTATATTGCACCGAAGGTGATCAACTACGTGCGCTTCATGACCTCTTTCAATTGCTGCTTCAATTAATCTTCGCGTCGAGTATAAATTTGCATTTCTGGAGAGTACTGCTATTTTCATTTTATTCTATTTTTCTTTTTGGAAACATTTACCAATGCTGTGTCCACAACAAATCGTTTGTTCAATAATTTTCTTCCTATGAGTATAGGATATTTCATGCCATTTCTTTGCGTCAATGAAAAATCCGTTTCTATTAGTTTTCCGAGCATGAGAATCTTCATGCGAATGAAATAGCGCAATTGTTCTTGTCCTGTTGAACTTTTCACTTTTTTCATTTTGAACGCCTCAAAATAGATTGGGATCCCTGTGTATTGCGGATGACCAACATCCAAGAACACTACTCTCAGCTGAGATTTACCATCTTTCAATTCCTCTGCGCATTCGCACACATGAATACTGGAAGTGTAAGCTCCTGTATCTATTTTCACATCCAACCCCGATAAATAAATTTCAGGAAAATCTGCGATCTCTCTTCTGCCAATTGTCAATTTTTCCATTGAAACACCTGTCATACGTGCACTTTATAAAGTAAAACTATTAAATTTGTGCTTGTTAATTCAATTTTCTAGCTGAAATTGAACTACATTGAAATTTTTACAAAATAATTATCGGATAAATAATTTGTTTGATGTTTTTTTTGTAATATTGCACCCCGTTTTAAGCGGAAGAACAGAAAATAACAGTCATGGATATTATCAGAGAAATACAGAGCGAGCTTGTTGAATTGAAGGAATTCCCAAAGTTCGGAGCAGGAGACACGGTAACTGTTTCTTACAAAATTAAAGAAGGAAACAAGGAGCGTATCCAGCAATTTCAAGGTGTTGTTTTGCAGCGTCGTGGAAGCGGAGCTACAGAAACTTTCACTGTTCGTAAAATGTCAGGTAACGTTGGTGTTGAAAGAATTTTCCCAATCGCATCTCCGTTTATTGATGAAATCGCTGTAAACAAAAGAGGTTCTGTTCGTCGCGCAAGAATTTTCTACTTCAGAGAAAGAACTGGAAAATCAGCACGTATCAAAGAAAAAAGAAGTTTCACACACTAAGATATTCGAATCTTTTTCGAACAAGGCTTTCTCGATGGGAAAGCCTTTTTTATTTTTGGTATTGTGGCAAAACAAACTAAAAAGAAAAAACCAACTTCTAAAAAAAGACGACCTGAAAAAATGTACATTCAGTCGGTAGTTGCCTTGTTTATTATTGTTGCTGTAATTGCCGGATACCTTTATGTGCGCAATAAAATTCGTGAAGCACGCATTGAAGTAGCCAAAGAGAAGGTAATTCGAACGATACCCTATGGATTCTCATCATTCGGCATCGATATTTCACATCACCAAGGTGAAATTGATTGGGAAAAACTCATGAAATCCGAGCACTACGACACTGTGATCCATTTTGTCTATTGCAAAGCCACTGAAGGAACAGACTTTTTAGACACGAAGTGGTATCAAAATCGAAAAGAATTACGAAGATTAAAAATACCACATGGTGCATACCATTACTTCAGAAATAGTGATCCAATTCTCCAAGCTGAACATTTTTTGCGTCACTGGTCAAAAAGAGATGGTGACTTACCTCCTGTTCTGGATGTTGAATACGAATGCTTCGACAATCCTGATTTACATAAGAACATGGATATCTGGTTAAATATTGTGGAATATGAAACAGGCATGCGTCCCGTCATATACACGTCACTTCATATGTATGAAACAAAATTTCCGGAACATTTCAAGGATTATAAATTTTGGATTGCAGCCTATAGCAGACAACCCGATTGTTTAGACGATGAAAGAATAATTCATTGGCAATTTACTGATCGAGGCGAATTACCGAGAATGAAAAGACGCGTTGATATGAACGTTTCAAAAATTTTAATTCAGTGATCAAAGTTTCTCGATCACAAAATCAGTTCGTCTATTTTTCGCTCTATTGGTATCAGTTGTATTCGGCAATTTAGGAGCTGTTTCTCCATAGCCTTTTGAGGAAAGTCTCCGCTCATCCAAACCTTGTGATACCAAGTAATTCTTAACGCCATTCGCCCGACTTTCTGAAAGTGTCAAATTCAATGCATCATCTCCTTGATCGTCGGTATGTCCGTTAATAGCAACATGAATGGTGGGGTTTTCTTTCAAAAACCGAGTAAAACCTTGCAATATAAACTTCGATTTATCATTCAATTCTGCTGAGTTCGTTGCATATAAAATATCGTTAATGGTATATGATTCACCTACTTTGAGTGGCTTCACAGAAAGATCTTTATTGCGAATGACTACCTCCTCTTTTTTAATCTCTTCTTTGGTAATCAATTTAGAATCAAAGGCATGTCCTTCTTTTTGAACGGTAACCATTACATCCTGTTTTGTGTCCAGCTTAACCACTGCAGCATATTTTCCATCGTTTCCATTCACCTTTACCTTGCTAACTTCTCCAGATCCCGCATATGCAATTTCTATGGTTGCATCTTTTACGGGCTGTCCCTTGTCATCTTTTAATTCCCCTTTCAATATAGCAACAGGTTTTGGTCGCGCTTCTTCGTATAATTCAAACGAATAAATGTTCCAATTTCCTCCGACTCGTGATGAGTAATATGCAATTTTCCCATCTGTTGAAACAAACAATCCCAATTCATCTTCTTTCGAATTGATTGGATAACCAATGTTTTTTGGCTGCAACCATTTACCATTTTCTTCACGCACATAGAAGATGTCCAAACCACCAATCCCCTTTCGTTTTTCTGTCGAAGAAGAAACAAAATAAAGCGTCTCACTGTCTTGGTGCAAAAATGGACTCTTATCCTTGCCATCTGTATTAATTTCATCGAACGGTCGCGCATCACCCCACGAACCATCGGGTTTGCGTTTAACAACAAAAATGTCATTGTCACGTGTTGTAGGTCGAGCGGCTGTATAGAAAAGTGTCTGACCGTCAGAAGAAAGCGATGGCTGTGCCTCCCAACCATCTGGTGTATTGATTCCAGGCCCCATATTTTTGAGTGGCGTCCATTTGAAATCATTTCCTCCCTCTCCTGTTCGCTCGTATGTTGTTGTATAAAGATCACAATTCAAGTAATCTCGGCCATACACCTGTTCTTTCTTGCAAGCACAAATAATCATTTCTTTGTTATCTACCGACAATGTAGCCGCTCCATAATTCGTAAAAGTACCATCGTTAAATGGCGGTTTTAAGGGCTCACCCTTATCAAAATCTGAAGTCAATGATGGACGCTGAGAAAATGTAAATTCCTCCACAAAATTCGATTTCAAATCACCCAAATTGGCGCGATCAAGTTTCCTCGTGTAAAATATCAACTCATTGTCTGGGGAAATCATTGGAAAGTATTCATCCTTCTCAGAACTCACATTTCTCACCATATTTGGCTGAAAAGGAACGGCATTTGTCAATAAATCCTGTTCCGACTCTAATTCTGCCAAAACCTCATTCACATCGTTGATTTTTTTATCATAATCATCCGGATAACGGGTATTGTCGGCATTCTTAAACTTCTTAAATTCTTTGAACCACTTAATCGCGTCTGTTTTCTGTTGTTGACTGTAGTTGATCACCCCAAGGTAATAGGTGCAATTTGCATGGTAATCCGGACAAAACTGTAGCGCTTTAATGAACATTTCCTCCGATTTCTGAAAGCTCTTGTCACCCATTGCCGGATTTGGCTGCGTCTCATAGTATTTCATCCCAGCATCATATGCATACATGGCATATTCGTAAAAAGCCATGGCATTGTCCGGCGCTGCTTCGATGGCTGCCGTGAAATTATCTACAGCTGTTTTAGCATCTGGAGCTTGATTGGCTGCATCAATTAATTTTAAGACTTTTTTTGACGGCGGCAAACAGGATTCATCTTCTTCTTGAGCGAAGGAAGTGGAACTTAAACCTGAAATTATCGCAATGGTAAGGAGTGTAAAATATTTCATATCTGTTTTAAACGACTTTGGCTAGTCAAATACTATACCCAATATTTGAATAGCGAAAAAGTACATTCAAAGTTACAGCGAAAAGGGTTGCTTGTTTTGTATTTTTTTGAACAATGAAACCTTAAAAACCATGTTCCATGGATGATTTTATTGATTAAATAATGTTTCACTGAAATATGTATTTTTATAAGAAATTTTTATCCCATGAATAAGTCTCTATTCGCATGCTCCGTTACCTTTCTATTCATTTTAAGCTCATTTGGGCAAAAAAAAGACACGAAGGTTGAAGTAAAACCTCTATTTGATGCAAGTACAATCAGTGGATTAAGCTTCAGAAATGTTGGCCCTGCGCTTACCTCTGGAAGAATTGCGGACATTGCTGTTCACCCAAAAAATCATGATAAATGGTACATTGCAGCTGCGAGCGCTGGTGTTTGGATGACAGAAAACCATGGAACTACATTCAGTCCTATTTTTGAAAATTACGGCTCATACTCAATTGCATGTGTTGAACTTGCCCCTTCAAATCCAAATACAATTTGGGTAGGTACTGGAGAAAACAACAACCAGCGTTCGGTTGCATATGGCGATGGAGTCTATAAGTCGTTAGACGGCGGAAAAAGCTTTACAAATATGGGATTGAGCAAATCCGAGCACATTGGCAATATCATCATCCATCCACAAGACGAAAACACCATTTGGGTGGCTGCATATGGTCCAGTTTGGAGTTCTGGCGGAGAACGTGGGGTTTACAAATCTACCGATGGTGGAAAAACATGGAATCGAACACTTTTTATTTCAGAGGAAACGGGTGTTTCTGAGATTGCAATAGATCCTGAAAACCCAAGTATTCTTTATGCATCCGCTCATCAGCGCAGAAGACACGAATGGACTTACATCGGCGGTGGACCAGAATCTGCCATTTACAAATCCACTGATGGTGGAACTACTTGGAGAGAGATTAATGCTGGATTGCCGAAAAATCAAATGGGTAGAATTGGCTTAGCTGTTTCTCCGGTAGATCCTAATTATGTTTATGCAATCGTTGAGGGTAAAGATGACAAAGGAGGTTTTTATAGATCCACCAACAAAGGAGAAAGCTGGACTAAAATGTCAGGATTCAATACAAGTGGAAACTATTACCAAGAAATCATGTGCGATCCTTACAATAGGGAAAAAGTATTCGCTATGGATACCTACATGCACCATACAGAAGATGGCGGTAAGAATTTCAAACCGACTGGTGAACATCAAAAACACGTTGACAATCATGCCATTTGGATTGACCCTACCAACACGAATCATTGGATTGCCGGTTGTGATGGTGGAATCTATGAAACCTACAATCACGCGCAACAATGGCGTTACTATTCCAATTTACCAATCATTCAATTCTACAAAGTAGCTACAGATAATGATTATCCTTTCTACAACATCTACGGTGGAACTCAAGATAACAATTCAATGGGCGGTCCATCCGAAACAAACAATGTAGGTGGTATCATGAATGAAGACTGGTTCATCACAAATGGTGGTGATGGATTTGAATCAGCATGCGACCCAACTGATCCCAATATTACATATGCTCAAGCGCAATATGGATTTTTAGTGCGT
>CAISOQ010000466.1 GCA_903887095.1 uncultured Flavobacteriia bacterium | reverse complement strand
TTGAAAATCAAAAATTTAAATTGGTTAATCAGTTTGGAACACTTGGAATTTATAGTAGAAAATAATGATTACCATAGTCATGTTTTTTATTTGCGTATTGCAAAAAGATTTATTTTTCTGTTTAATGAGTTTTTTCCAAAATCATATTATTTAAAAATGTCATTCAGATTCTATGGGAAACGAACTAGGATAAGATCCTAAATTAAAATGAATTTGATATTAATATCAGCAGAGTTTCCGTTTGGAAAAGGGGAGACGTTTTTGGAAAATGAAGTGCCCATTTTAGCGCAGCATTTTGACAAGATTATAATAATTTCTTTAAGCGAGAATTCAGAGCAAACGAGAGAAATACCAGCTGTTTGTGAGGTGTACCGCTATCCTGTTTCTTTAACGAAAATTCAGAAATTACTTGCCTTGAGATTCTTGTTCTTAAGGACAGTGAGGACAGAGGTAAAGCAAGTAGCGAGTGTCTATAAGTTGAAATTGAGTCTGTCTATTATTTCAACGATCCTCGTTTCATGGGCGAGAGCAAAAAAAATAAAATCGATACTTGGTCCGCATTTAACCGCTGATTCGATTACTTACTCCTATTGGACAGATGATGTGGCCTTGGCGTTGGCACAGTTGAAAGTTGAAAATCCTAAATTAACGTGCGTGTCTCGTTTTCACGGATGGGACGTTTACTTCGAAGCAAGTGCTCTTGGTTATTTGCCTTTCAGAAATTTTATCAATTCACATTTAGACCAACAGTTTGCCATTTCCGATGCAGGTTCGAATTACGCAAGAACGAGATGGGGTATATATTTTCCGAATAAAATTGCCGTTTCACGCTTGGGAACGGCAACCCAAATGGAACATTGGTTACCTCGTGAGTCTATGCGTGAGCAGAGACTGATTGTTAGTTGTTCAAACGTTATTCCACTCAAACGAGTGGAACTTATTTTCGAAGTCTTGAATGGTTTAGTGCATCATGAAATACGTTGGGTCCATTTTGGAGATGGACAGAATTTAGCAACATTGCAAGAAAAAATCGCGTTAGAAAAAAAATCGCACCTCACCGTTGAATTCAGAGGCCGTGTTTCCAATACAGATGTGCTTCAATTTTACAAGCAAGAAAGCCCTGAATTTTTCATAAACCTCAGCACATCAGAAGGTGTTCCTGTTTCTATCATGGAGGCATTCTCAGTAGGAATTCCTGTGATTGCAACTGCTGTTGGAGGTGTACCAGAAATCGTTTCAAACCACGTGGGGGCTTTGGTTGATCCCAACGCAACTTTGGAAGAGATACAATTGGTGATCAAAAATTTGCTTGATAGTTCACTTTCTGACTGGAATCAACTGTCTCAGCAAGCTTATGAAATCTGGAAAAGTAAGTACAATGCGGAAACAAATTTCCGAACTTTTGCTCAATCTATGAAGGAAATCTAACACCAATTTTAGTGATAAATACGTTGTGATGAATGCTCATTTTGTCTGTTCATACAACCCAAATCCCCGAAAATAGATGATAATTGGGGATTGTATTCTCCAAAAATAGATGATAATTGGGGATT
>CAISOQ010000465.1 GCA_903887095.1 uncultured Flavobacteriia bacterium | reverse complement strand
TTCTAACTTGCAAGCAAGATTCGGTAGCTCAGCTGGTAGAGCAATACACTTTTAATGTATGGGTCCTGGGTTCGAATCCCAGCCGAATCACTCTGATAAAAGCACTGTCCAAAGGATGGTGCTTTTTTCGTTTCTCAGCGACTCTGAGCTTGCTCAAGGGAGAGAAGAAATGAAAATAGTGCCAGATGAACGCAGTGAATCAGTGCTTTTATCCACTGCACGTCGTTGAATCAGGGAAATTAAATCCCAGCCGAATCACTCTGATAAAAGCACTGTCCAAAGGATGGTTCTTTTTTCGTTTCCAAGCGACTCTGAGCTTGCTCAAGGGAGAGAAGAAATGAAAAAAGTGCCAGATGAACGCAGTGAATCAGTGCTTTTATCCACTGCACGTCAATGAATCAGGGAGACTTCATCCCAGCCGAAAAACAAAAAGAATCTTTATTGTAAACAGAATTATCCTAACAATCATTTTTTGGCTAAACCCTTTTGATGAAATGGGCGTTGAGACAACCAATTCATATATACAAAAAGTTAGGGAAAACCCCTATTGATTTAAATTCTTTACTATCATAATTTTGTACAGAACTATTTACTTCGTCTTAAAAACAATTATTAAAAGATTTGATTCGTAGATTATTTTATCTTTATAAACACTACTACATTGCCGCTATGACGCATCTTTTTGACAAATGCATAAAAATTGCCATTGCTGAAGACCATCCTATTCTAAGAGAAGGAATGACTGAACTACTCAATCAAGACCCTTATTTTTCGGTTGTTTGTACTGCTGAAAATGGTGCTGTACTCTTGGAGAAATTAGAGCATACGGAAGTAGATATTATTCTGTTGGATCTGGAAATGCCAATAATGAGTGGGTATGAGGCACTGCTTCAAATTTCTCAAAAGTATCCCAAAACACGTTGCTTGATTCTGAGCTATTCCGCAGATTACGACTTTATTTATCGTTCCTTTGAATTAGGCGCCAAAGGTTATCTTTCAAAACAAGCTGATGTTAAAACAATTAAATCAGCAATAATTTCTACCTACGAAAATGGTTTTTACTATGATGAACTTCCGAAGCCCATTCTTGAAGATATTTTAAAAAAATCACAGGATATTAATGGTATCCATAAACACGATCTTTTCAGCAGCAAAGAATTAATGATTATTCGACTCATTTGCTCTGGAAAAATAAATAAAGAAATTGCCGACATCATGGAGGTTTCAGTAAAAACGATTGAAAATCACCGAAGCACAATATTTACAAAAGCGGACGTCAAAAACATCGCAGAATTGGTTGTCTTTGCCATGAAGGGAGGTTATTATTCTCTGGGTTGATCAAACTTTCTTCTGGCAATATTTAGGGTAAACCCCTATTGCAGCGTAAGGTTTGCATATTTAATTTCGCACCCTGTCAATATTAAACTAACTTAGTCGATAATTGGGGGAAATTCAATGTACTATGATAAAAAAAGGTGAATTGGTTTGGTTAAAAAGTGGCGGTCCTTCCATGACAGCATTTGAGACATGTACAAAAGGAACCTGCACCTGTATTTGGTTTTTTCAAGGTCAAGTTCAAAAACACCAATTTGATCTTGAAACCCTAACGAAAGAGGATCCCTTTTTGGTTAAAAATGATCAACCGATACTGAATCATCGTACAGCCTGATAACAGCATTCCTATTTTTTTTTTGAGAGAACTGTTACTTTTCTGAAAGAGGCGCATTATAGTCTAAAATCAATGCTTATGATCAAGACTACTTAAGCTTCTACATAGAAGATTTGTTTAACTGTAATTCTCTCCAACATGAAAACAAACATTCTCCTTATCTCTGAACAATTGCCTTATTTCCGTGCTATCGTTCGCCGTTCATTGCCAAGTCGCTACATGCACCTCGCTGAGGATCTTGCGCAAGATGCTATTGTCAAAGCAATTGAAAAAATTGACAAGTACGACCCTTCCAAGGGCAATTTCAAATCATGGTTGTATCGCGTAACTCAAAACCTTTGCTTCGATACGATTCGTTCTATGAACAAAATGGAAATGGTTCCAATTTCATCCAATGTTATGCAGGAATCATTTTCTAACCTTTCAAAAGATGTGAATTACGATGGTTTGAAAAAGATCAGAAGAGCGATGAAATTTCTAAGTGATCGCGATCGCATGCTCATCACATACCGTTTCATGTTTAACTTGAGTGGACGTGAAATGGCTCAATTAACAGGTATACCTGAAAATCAAATCAACATTTATTTTCAACGAGCAAAAAATAGGTTAATTGAACTCTGCAAAGAAGCAGCATAAAAAAGAAAACCGGCCTAGGCCGGTTTTTTTATGGGGTAATTCTTCTGTATCCTACAACGTGATCACCCGAATAATAGCCAATATTTACCTCATCATCCTGATTACCACCAATACAAATAATATCTCCATTCTCATCCTGTCCAATGTAAATTGCGGCATGTCCCTTCCATGAATTTTTATCATCTCTCCAAAAAATTACCACATCACCAGGCAATGGATTTTTAACTTCTTTACCCACTTCCATCCACGATTTGGCAGTTGCTTTTTTAGTGAAGACAAAACCATTTTGTTTCGCACAAAAACTCACAAACACGCTGCACCATGCATCTTCATCAGTTCGTATCTTTCCATTACCAGTTTCCTTGAAAAATTTCAAAATCTGATCATTGTGTTGGACTCCAGGGATTTCTTTCAGACCATAATACTTCACAGCTTCTTTGATCATTGGTATTTCAAAATAATCAGCCTTCAAACCTACCGCTGTCAAGTCATGGTAAAACAACTGTTGCGTTTTATTTAATTTAACGAAATCTACCGACTTTGTAGTTACTGTCTTGTCCACAGGGATCAATACAATCTTTTTTTCTGCGACAGGTTGAACAATTCTTACCGTACGATTTTGCAAAAAATAATTTTCAATATCCTTTTCTTGAATTCCATTGTTATCAACTTCAAAAGTCAACTCGAATCCCGTTGAAGTAAGGATAGTCACATACGCCTTTTTAAATTTCAGCGGTATTGTTACTGTTGTTTTACCACCAGAAGGAATGGTTCGTATCACAGAATTAAAATGAGTACTTTCATCGCTACCATTTGGATTGTATTGTTCAACTGATAAATTACCAACTGGCCCATCAAATAAAAACTGAAGTTCATCTTTCGCTGTTAACTTTCCCCTCATTGGCAAAAAAGCGAGGTAGCGTGCATTTTTTCCTTTTGGTTCTGCAAACGGCATTTGTTTGTATTGCTCCTTTGTAATTGGTTTTTCAAGTAATTGATCAGCAGGATCTTCCGGAAAATGAGAATGTATCATGATAGCAGGATCGACATCATACCACTGCTCACCCCATGTTATATCATGTATTTCTTGTGATTTTCCAATCGTAACAATGTTCCAAGCATGCAATTCGCCCAATTCATTTGTTTCATATTTATTGACGCGAGCATAACCTGTAACATACTTTGCTTCCATGCCTGTTCTGGAAAGTAAATCTTTCAAGGTCAAAGCATAACCAGCGCAAACAGCCAAGCGATTTTTTCCAGCAAGAATAGCGGCAACATCGTTTTGATCGTTAAGGAACTTTTTGCTTTCTGCTCCGGCGTAATCGTATTCGATTGAACTGCGAATAAATGAAACCAATTGATGCAACTTTTCCTTTTGATCAGTAATGTTTTTGATCAAATAATTTACAACCAAAGAAAGATCTATCCGTTCAGCCGCATCCTCGTTCGTGACAATCAAATGAGAATAGGGATCCAAAAAGAATGGCATATCATACTTGGCTTTCGAAACGGATTTTAAAAGAAACTGATCCTTCTTAAAGATAGATTTCCAGCGACTTTCATATACCCTACTGTTTTCAATAAAATATGTTTTATCGTATAACGCGCTGCTAAACTCCTTATCAAGCGGCACTAGTTTAAGATTCCCTGATTCCAAGGAATACTTTCCCTTGTTGATTTCCACTTTACTTAAATGAAATTTCAACTCCTTCGCTGGGTTGTTTTTACTGTAGCCTGTTGGCTCATAAATTAAATGCTCAAAGGTTCTATCACTATAGAGCCGAATTAACTCGATGTTTCCAGTTTTACTTTGAGGCATATAGACACTTCTCAAAGTAGCTTTTGGCAATTCCCATTTTTCTGCTGAATGTGCCA
>CAISOQ010000464.1 GCA_903887095.1 uncultured Flavobacteriia bacterium | reverse complement strand
TGGTGCGGTTGATCCAATTGTCACTTCCATCTCTGAAAAAGTTGAACCTATTTCTGCAACTGTTTTACCTGGAGATACAACAATCGATGTTAAAAAGAAAAGACCAGGTTGTGGCTTATTGCTCAGCTTATTCTTTTGGGGATTGATCATTTCTACACTCTTTAAATCCGGTTCTGTATTTCTTATTCCAGCCATTCTTATTGGTCTTGCTTATTTTATTTTCCGCAGATTCAGATCGTCTTGTCTGCCTATGCTGTTTGCATTGATCATCTTTGTTATTGGAGGCTTGATAGCACTTCACTATTTGCCAAACCAGGCAAGGCAAGTCAAAACGCAACAAACCAGAGATGGAGAAGTGAAAATATCGCCTCCAAAAAAAATGAAGAAAGACGGGAGTGAAGCCATCGACTTTACCACTGAAAAGCACATTCGGTGGTGGGATTTTTTCAAGTCATTGTACAAAGCGGATTACACGACCTCCAACAATTCATTCTTTGCTAGCAATGAGGTACACAGAAGGCTAGCATCCACAACAACTGCTCAAAACAGCATTGGTTTTTATACAGAGTTGTACCGAGGATTGGATCGGATGGACGGGCAGAAAATAGATTCCATCGTCAAGATCTTTAGAAATTATGCTGGTCGCAAACACCTCTCTGCCATAAGAACAGCGGAAATGGTTACAACGTTTGTCCAGGAAATTCCTTATTACCTTGTCCATGATTTATCTTGTCAAGAGGCCATTGAACAATCCAATTCGCAGTTTTTAACGGATTACCATGCAGAAGGAAAACCCTGTCTTGCAAATATTCCTGGAGGCGTGCAATCTCCCTATGAGTTCATGCACAATTTGAAAGGAGACTGCGATACTAGAAGTTTGTTGGCTTTCACAATTCTTAAAAAAATGGGAATTTCTGCTTCTGTGTGGGTCAGTGAATCCTATGGTCATAGTATTTTGGGAGTTGGTTTGCCGGTGGGAACAGGTGTCTATAAAATCGTTAATGGGGTTAAACACTATCCGATAGAATTGACAGCAAAAGGATTCAGGCTTGGTATGATTTCTCCTGATCACACCGACATGGACAATTGGAATATTACCGTTTATTATAATAAATTTTAACTCAGCATCATGAACATCATCATCATCATTCAGCTTGTCGTTGCCTTTGTAATAGGCTTGACATCACTTTTTATTCTTTACAGAATTACCAATAACTTTTTAACGAAAACGTATCAGATCGAAGAACAGGACAATACCGCATTTACAGTTTTACAGATGGGGATTGTACTTTCAGGTTCCTTGGTATTGTCGTCCATCATTACTCCGGCAATCAATGTCATTCGAATCATGAATCCGAGTGGTGCACTGAACATGTCGAATGTTTTAATATCAATGGGCTATGTGGCGTTATTCGCGATTATAGGAATTGTTTGCACGGTTGTTATCTTGGCAATGGGCATTTTTATGATTTTTCAGATGACCAAAGTCAATGAAATGGAGGAAATCAAGCAGAACAAGATCAATGCTTCATTGATTACGGTTGCGCTCATTATCGGTTTGTCGTTGATCATTGATGATTATTGCGGTCAATTGTGCGAAGCGTTGATTCCTTACCCGGAAGTGCCAAATTTCTTGTAATATGTCGGGAAAATTCAAGTCTGTTTCCGAATCAGAAACCACCATTACCGAGTTGATGATTCCATCTTATGCCAATTTCGGCGGTAAAGTACACGGTGGAATTCTACTCTCCCTCATGGATAAGGTAGCTTATGTATGTGCCTCGAAACATGCGGGAGCGTATTGCGTGACGGTTGCAGTGGATGGGGTAGAATTTCTCTCACCTGTTGAAGTCGGAGAATTGGTCTCGTTGAAAGCATCTGTTAATTACGTGGGCAATACTTCCATGATTGTTGGTATTCGTGTGGAGGCATTGCAACCGAAAACGGGATCAGTAAAACACACCAATTCCTGTTATTTCACCATGGCTGCTAAAGATGATGATGGCAAACTACTGACCGTACCGGGACTCATCCTTGAAAATGAAGAACAATTGCGCCGATTTTGCGAAGGAAAGCACCTGAAAGGCTTGTCAAAGCAGAAAAGGGAACTGCTTAAATCTGATCTATCTTCTACGTCAAGTAATGAAATGCTAACACTCATTGAACAGGAAAGATGTATAGTTGTAATCGATTGAAAAAGGTCCATCAATCGGGTTATTGAATTAATCTAATTTTTCAATCCGTCTTCCTAATTATCCTTCCTGCAATCTTGCCTAAGATGCGATTTTTAATCCGTTTTCCAATTGTTCCCTTGGCAACAGCGTTTACATCTCCTAAGGCCTTAGCTGAACCATACAATACTGATCTAATTTTACTCAACAAACCCATACTATTCTTCTTTTGTTTGAATTTAATAAAAGTCGGGCAGACTGCCAACATGGTTAGGCGAAATAATTTCTGTCCGTATTTTAAATTCAGCGCAATTAGTCAAATCCTTTGAGGTAACTAATTTTTAAGTTTACTTTAAGTTACCTATTCGACATAAAGGAAGAATTTGTATATTCAAACGAAAATTTTAGAACATGGAGACTGTTACAGAGCATAAAAAAGATAAAAAAAAATTGATTTTCAT
>CAISOQ010000463.1 GCA_903887095.1 uncultured Flavobacteriia bacterium | reverse complement strand
GTTGCCAATGGTCATCGTGTGCGTATTGAATCTAAAAGCGGTGAATTAGCGAGCTTTTCGGACCGCGACTACAGTGAAGCAGGAGCCGAAATTTGTTATGATCCCAGAGAGGTTTTTGAATGTGATATTATTTTTAAAGTCGCGCCTCCATCAGAAGAAGAGGTTGAGATGATGCCCGGAGGTCAAACTTTGATTTCTGCGTTACAATTATCTGTTCAGCCAAAAACAATTCTTCAAAAATTGATGCAGAAGAAGGTTACAGCTGTTGCATGGGACTATATTAGGGACGAAGCAGGCGTATTTCCAGTTGTGCGAACAATGGGTGAAATCGCAGGGACGACATCCGTATTAATTGCAGGTGAATTGCTTTCTTCTTTTCCTGATGGGAAAGGAGTAATGTTGGGCGGAGTTGCCGGAGTTACACCTACTGAGGTCGTTGTAATAGGGGCAGGGACAGTAGGGGAGTATGCCATTCGTTCAGCGCTTGGACTAGGTGCTGCAGTGAAGGTTTTTGATAATTCACTTTCTCGACTGCGTCGCTTGCAAAATGATCTTGGACAACGAATATATACATCTGTATTAAATCCGAAAGTGCTCGGAAAAGCATTGCGCCGTGCAGATGTAGTAATTGGTGCATTGCGTGCGCCTTTGGGTCGGACACCGTGTGTGGTGACAGAGGAAATGATTGAATCCATGAAAGTGGGGTCAGTGGTTGTGGATGTGAGCATTGACCAAGGAGGTTGCTTCGAGACTTCACATGTTACAAATCACAAAGAACCAACTTTCGTGAAGCACGGTGTGATTCATTATTGTGTTCCAAATATTGCTTCAAGAGTTTCTAGAACGGCATCTTTTGCGCTTTCTAATATCTTTTTACCTATCCTTTTGGATATGGGTGATCAAGGCGGTTGCAGGGATTTGATTAAAAATGATATTGGTTTTAGGGGTGGTGTGTATATATACAGGGGTACGCTCACAAGTGAGGTATTGGGGAAGGTTTTTGACTTGAAATATAAGGATATAGAACTACTTATTCTAGGTATCTAATAGCATGCTTGCTCTCTCTGTATCAGTATATTTATTGCTCACAGTTTTTATCGGGTATCTTGCTTCTCGAAAAATAAAAAATGCTTCTGATTTTGCAGTTGCGGGAAGAAAACTTCCTTTTTTAATGTCTTCTGCGGCCTTGTTTGCAACATGGTTTGGAAGTGAAACAATTCTTGGTTCCACTGAAGAGTTTTTAAAAGAAGGATTGATTGGCGTCATTGAAGAGCCTTTGGGCGCGGCGCTTTGCTTGATAATCGTTGGTTTGTTTTATGCACGACGAATGTATAGAACAAATGCGATCACTTTTTCAGATGTATTTGCTGAGAGATTTGGGAAAAAAGCAGAATTCATGAGTGCATTCGTTATGATTCCGAGTTTTTTTAGTTGGATTGCGGCCCAGTTTATTGCTTTGGCAATGCTATTTCAAGTGCTATTTGGTGTCTCTTTTATTGAAGGTTTATTAATTGGTTCTGTATTAGTGGTGGTATATACCACCTTGGGAGGAATGTGGGCCGTTTCAGTCACAGATACCATTCAAACACTTGTTATCATACTCGGGCTTTTGTTCATCCTGTTTCTTTTTTTGTGGGAAACAGATATAAACAAAGTTATCCAAAGTACTCCGAAAGGGTATTTTCATCTTATCGACACGAATCGAGTTACCTGGATTGAGTGGTTTGGAGCTTGGTGCACCGTAGGTTTGGGGTCAATTGCATCTCAAGATATTTTCCAACGCGTTGTTTCATCAAAAAGCGAGAAAGTTGCAATGTACTCTGCGGTAAGTTCTGGTATTTTGTATTTGGTTATTGGTATTGTTCCTTTACTGATTGTTTTAATCGGAAGATTTCTTTATCCAACTTTTTATCATCACAATCAAGGAAATTTTATTTCCGCATTAATTATGATGAAAACGCCAGTTTTTGTTCAGGTTATTTACTTTGGCGCGCTTATTTCAGCGCTACTAAGCACTGCTTCAGGAGCAATATTGGCACCTGCAACAGTATTGGCAGAAAATGTAATCAGAAGGTTTTATCCTAATTATGATTTGTTGAGAATCATGCGGTGGAGTGTTGTTGGAATAGCATTGGTTTCGGTATTT
>CAISOQ010000462.1 GCA_903887095.1 uncultured Flavobacteriia bacterium | reverse complement strand
CATTTGCTTTTGCATTTTGGACGACGTTGGATAAATCTCACAATCTACCCCATTTGCGCGCAATTTATGCACATACTTCATACAAACTGACTGCTCACTCTGCCCAAAATTTGCAAACAACAAAGTCAACCCTTGATCTGTTTCTTTTGGAAAGAGTTCCAACTCAGTCAACACATCATAAATTCGATCTGCACCAAATGAAATCCCAACTCCCGACATCCCTTTCATACCAAAAAGACCGGTTAAATCGTCATATCTTCCACCTCCACAAATACTACCCATCTTTACACCATTTGCCTTCACTTCAAAAATAGCTCCTGTGTAGTAATTCAACCCTCTTGCCAGGGTTATGTCAAATTCTAATTCAGCTTTTACCAATCCAAGTGCATTTACCTGGTCAAAAACAAACTGCAATTCTTCAATTCCTTTCAGACCTATCTCACTTTGTGCAAGAAAATCAGTCATCTTGGCAACTTTTTCCTCGTTGGTACCTGAAAAAGAAAACAATGGACGAATTTTCTCAATTGCAGTAGCTGAAATACCTTTTTCCTGCAGCTCCTTCACCACTCCTTCTTCGCCGATCTTGTCAAGCTTGTCAATTGCAACGGTTATATCCACCAATCGCTCCGTCTCACCACTCACTTCAGCTATTCCAGATAGAATCTTTCGATTATTCATTTTAATCGTGAAGGAAGGCAACTTCAAATTGGCTAACACTTCATCAAATAAAAGCACAAAATCTACCTCATAAACCAACGAATCACTTCCAACAACATCTGCATCACACTGAAAAAATTCTTGGTATCGACCATGCTGAGGACGATCAGCGCGCCAAACCGGCTGAATTTGATAGCGTTTAAAAGGGAAAGCAAGGTCGTTTTGATGTTGTACCACAAAACGCGCAAATGGAACCGTTAAATCATACCTTAATGCCTTTTCTGCTAAACTATTTGCAAAGCGCGGCAAATTATCTTGCTCCAAAGCTTCTAAATCAGCCTTTCGCATCTTTTCACCGGAATTCAATATCCGAAAAATCAAACGATCTCCTTCTTCACCATATTTACCCATCAAGGTTGTCGAAAGTTCAAATGAAGGCGTTTCGATTGGTGAAAAACCATATTTTTTGAAAGAAGACTTAATCGTTTCGAAAATATACGTTCTTCTCGCAACCTCTTTTGGAAGAAAATCTCTTGTTCCTTTCGGAATAGCCGGTTTTTGCGACATCTTAAATTGAATTTTGGGCAAATTTAGGTTTTTTCAACACTTAGCACCCTATGGATTTGCGTCAGAATTAAAATTTCAGGTCTTTTCCTAGCCAACGAAGCACATTATCATGCCACACCGCATCAGCTTCGGTTTGCGTAAGTATTTCTGCTTCAACAGCAAAATCAATTACTCGTCCGGGATACGACCTCGCTACACCTTCCATTTCACCTAATGGATAAGGATCATCTAACCCAGCTAGAATTTGATTTGCACCAGCACGTGTTTTAATCAGTTGCAAGGTGTAAGCATCATGAACAAGCGTATCAAAGAACAAATTCGGATGCCCAAGCGCCAATCTAGGATCTGTTGTCCCTTCAAATAAGTCTGGCCTGCCGTCCCAACCTTGCAAGCGACGTCCATAATTTGCCTGCCCAAGCATACAACCATGTGCAAAACACGTTCTTACATCAGGAAATTTATTCAATATATCTTTCAATGTGAACAAATGCAATGTATCCGCAGTTTGAGCCATCATCCAAACCAAATGAAAGCGCCAATAAACATCTTTCAATTTGACCATTTTTTCACCGTCGTAGGGATGAATCTCTACCGCAAGCTTGTATTTATTAGCCATTTCAAAGATGGGAAACACACTTTCATCAGCAATTGAAAGCCATTCCCCTTCCTTATTCAGAAAGTGTGTCGGCAAACATAGCAAAGACATATTCAACTTCTCAACACAGCGCTCGATTTCAGCCAAAGCATCATCCATGTATAGCGGTTGAACAACAAATCCACACGTAAATTTATCCGGGCGTCGCTGCTGAATACTTGCATTGAAATCATTTTGCCAGCGAATTGCATCAAATGCATCCTGGCGCTCCCAACCATTGCAATAAACTTGTGAAAGATTGAGCATTACCCCATGATCAATGCCATAGCGCTCCATCCACTCCAATTTTTCCTTAAAAAAGAAGCTGGGATCTGTAATTGGTCGTGACCAATCATCTTGACGCATGAATTTCTTGTCATCATCAATCCAAAAAAGCTTTTTATCCCTCATGAACTTGGGAATTTCATTTGGTTCAGGAAGCAAATGTCCGTGACCGTTGATTTTAAGCTTTTTCATCATAAAGAATCGAAAATATAGATCTTTGGCAAATTTAAGTAAATGCAGCATTAAGACTCAATCGAACTGATTGCGATGCTATAATTTCACATTTTTACGTGAAAT
>CAISOQ010000461.1 GCA_903887095.1 uncultured Flavobacteriia bacterium | reverse complement strand
TTCGTTGGTTTACAACGCAAAACTAAGAGACAAAGTAGGGGAGGCTATCGATCTCAAGCCAGGCGATATGGCTACGATGAAAACAGACTCTTCGAAAGTGATTGTAACCGATATCATCGTTGGTGGAAACCAGTATACTTACTACTTACATTATTTGGTGCGCACTTCCAAAGGAGAATCAAAAGAAGTTTCTCCGTTTGAGTTGGAGGTGACTAAAATTGAATGATAGGTAATTCATTTACAAAAATGATATTTTCTAATACATCAAACTTTTATATGAAACGTTACATCCCTGTTCTTCCGCAAGATATTGGATTAAAAATAATGGAATCAAAATTCTATTACACTTCGATAAAACACGACGGATATTTAGCAATTCTTACAATCAGTAAGAATGAAATCATGTTTCAAACGAAAAACAATAAAATTCTTCAAATTCCTTCAATAGTTAATGTTGCCAAGACGATTACCGAAGAGGTCACATTAATTGGTGAATTGTGTGTTTTTAAAGATGGGAAGTCATTGACGCATAGAGAAGTATCTGCAGCCTTGGATGAGCCTGAAAAGCATGACCTGCGCTTTGGGGTGTTTGATATGATCCTGCCGGAGAATAAAAAAATAGAGGTGGAGGAGAAAGTCAATCGAATCAAAATGCTTGCTAATACAAAGGAGATTTTTGCAATCGAGCAAATCTATTCAGAAGGTCGATCCGAGATTATTGACTTTTATAAAAAAATAGAAGGCCAGGAGGAAGGTTTGGTTGTAAAATCCAGTGACGAATTAGTATACAAAATTAAACCTACAACGAGTATCGATATGGTGATCCTGGGATATGCTTTGAATCCCGGGGCCGAAGAAGTATTTCGTGAGCTACTTCTGGGTGTTGTTGACAAGGATAATAATTTTCAGATCGTTACCAAATGTGGCAATGGATTTTCTGAAGAGAACAGAATACAATTATTAAAGTTGTTAAAGCCTCTGTCGGCTGACAGCTCCTACACGGAAGTTTCAGGTGCCAAAACAGCTTTTATTATGGTCGAACCTACGCAAATTGTTGAAATAGCGTGTTTGGACTTTATAACTGAAACGAACAAAGGGACCATTAAAAAGACCTTACTGTCTTTCGAATCAAAAACAGGATATGCTCCTGTTGAACAAAAATCAACGGTCAGCTGTATTTCTCCCGTTTTTAAACGAATACGAGAAGATAAGAAAGTGGATTTCAGTCAGGTTGGAGGTCAGGAGTTTCTGGATTTATTGATTGAAATTAAATCAGAAAATAAAAGTGAAGTCAAGCCATCAGAAATAATAATTCGGGAAGTTTTTGCGAAAAAGGGTAAAAATGGAACTGCAGTTAGAAAATTTTTAGGGATTAAAACAAACAAAGAGGAAACCGGACAATTTTCATCCTTCCTGGCAATGTATACGGATTTTAGTTCGGGAAGAAAAACGCCTTTGGAACAAGAAATTTTTCTTTGCTCGGATAAACAAGAGCTGGAGGCAAAAATCGCATTGCTCAAAGAAGAGAATGTTAAATCAGGATGGGAAAAAGTTTAATTTAAAAAAATGGCAAAAGCGATACAATTTAATGCTGGGGAGTTAAAATTCGCGGCAACACTTACAAAGATAGACCGAGATAAAGTTTATGGGTTTGTAGACTTAGTTGTAAAAGATGAGAAAGGCAACCCTTGTTCATTCGGGAATCTGTTGGGGGATGGAAGTACGATTGTTCTTAACGGAGCAACCGCTATGAAAACGGTGGATGAGTCCAATAAAGAACTCGATAAAAAAACACTTAAAGTGGTATACCAGGATGGTAAGGATGCCGTTTTAGTTCCTTCCAGTTATGATCAGGAGGTAATTCTTCAG
>CAISOQ010000460.1 GCA_903887095.1 uncultured Flavobacteriia bacterium | reverse complement strand
TGGGGAAGTTTTAACGAACTCGAAAACAGCAACAAAAAAAAGCTGACCGAAATACTTGAAAATCTCAAAACCTCAGCGCAGTCCACTAAAGGTTCAGATGCACACATTCTAGGAAACTATTATTCAGCGTTTATGGATATGGAAACCAGAAACAAATTGGATTTTCAGCCTATTTCTGCAGAACTGGATAAAATCAAGAATTTAAAGTCAAAAGCCGATATCATCTCTTTGGTTGCTGAGCAGCATGCCTATGGAATTAATAGCCTCTTCAGTTTCGGAGTCGGACAAGATCTTAAAAATGTCAATGGAAACATCAGCTACCTCGGTCAAGGGGGTTTGGGCTTGCCGAATCGTGATTATTATTTATCTGAAAACAAAAAGGAAATCCTATCGAAATACAAGTTGCATATTGCGAGTATGTTAAAACTTATCGGATATGATGAATCAGAATCAGCTCTTAAATCCGAAAACATTGTTTCTTTTGAATCAAAATTAGCTTCTGCAATGATGTCTCCAGCGGAATTACGCGTTCCTGAAAAGACCTATAATAAAAAATCATTACAGGAAGCTGCCAAACTATTTGGAAAAATAGACTTTGAATCTTATCTATCGTCTATTGGTAGCTTAACTTTTGATTCATTGGTTGTTTCTCAGCCTGATTTTATTAAAAAAACTGGAGAATTAATTGGAAGTGAGGAAATGACTGTATGGAAGGATTATTTACTCTGGAAAACATTGCGTCATTATGCTGGTAATCTTTCCGAGCGATTCGTCAACGAAAGTTTCAATTTTTATGGAAAAACATTGAGCGGTAAAAGCGAAATGAAACCGCTTAACGAACGTGCAATTGATGAAATAACAAATAAGGATTTCGGTGAATTACTTGGAAAAGCATTTGTAGAAAAGTATTATTCTCAAAATGCCCAAAACAGAGTTAATACAATGGTTGACAATCTTTTGTCTGTATTCAAACAACGGATTCAGAATTTGGATTGGATGTCGGATGAGACCAAGAAAGAAGCAACCAATAAATTGAATTCAATTGGCAGAAAGTTAGGTTTCCCAAGTAAATGGGACAACTACAGTTCACTTGACTTCTCCAACAATGCATACGTTTCCAATATAAAAGCAGAAAACAATTATTCTTTCAAAAAGAATCTGGCAGATCTAAAAAAACCTATTGACAAAGAAAAATGGGGAATGCCTGCTCACATGGTCAATGCTTACTACCACCCTCTTTTAAACGAGATTGCATTTCCTGCAGGTATTATGCAGCCACCTTTCTTCGATGAAAAATCAGAAGATGCTGTCAATTATGGACGAATCGGAATGGTTATTGGTCACGAGTTCACGCATGGATTCGATGACATGGGCTCTAAGTTCGCTGCTGATGGGTCTTTCAAAAATTGGTGGACAGAATCGGATCGCATTAAATTTGAGGAAAAGACAGGGACACTTGGTGAAACATTCTCAGCATTCTGTCCGATAGAAGGTCACTGTGTGAATCCACAATTGACGATGGGAGAAAATATTGCTGATTTGGGTGGACTCACAATGGCCTATTACGCTTACACATTAACTGATGAATTTAAATCAAATTCCGTGCGCGAAGGTTATACGCCTGCTCAACGTTTCTTCATCTCCTACGCTCAGTTATGGAAAATTAGCTATACGGAAGAAGAAATGAAAAACCGCATTGCAAATGACCCTCATTCCCCTGGCATGTATCGAGTAAATGGTCCTTTGAAAAATTGTCCTGAATTTTTTGAAGCATTTGGCGTGAAAGAAGGTTCATCCATGCGAAATCCTTTAGGAAAGGTTGCAAGGATTTGGTAGGAGAATTCTTATTCATCGTGCGGTATTAACTTTTTCTTTCGAATTTATCAGCGATTAAAACTCTATAGATAATCTCGTTAAACTTATTAGCACATCAAACAATTGTTTCTTTTGTCTGTTTAAAAGATGTGTTGAATGAGACAATAATAAAGGTTGAAGGATTATCAAAGAGCTTCGGAACTTTCGAAGCCGTAAAAGATGTTTCTTTTTCGGTGCAAAGAGGTGATGTGTTTGGATTTCTTGGACCAAATGGGGCGGGAAAAAGCACTACGATACGCTGCTTGCTATCATTGATAACTCCTGACAATGGAAACGTAAGTCTTTTTGGGAAATCATTTAAGAATGACCGTAGAGAAATCTTATCCAAGATTGGCAGTATTATTGAAAAACCGGACTTCTATCGGTATTTATCTGCTGAGAAAAATCTTGAAATCTTTGCTCGAATTTCTGGTGCCAATGTTTCAAAAAAGGAAATTCAAGAAATGCT
>CAISOQ010000459.1 GCA_903887095.1 uncultured Flavobacteriia bacterium | reverse complement strand
TCCATTTTCCAATTCAACACGTGTTCTGAGTTAGCAAAAACAGAAATCAGTGCAATAGACAGTGTTTTGTGTGAAGGAGAAAATACGACTATCAGCTTTGAAGGAACCTCTGGAAGCTCTTGGCAATGGTTGTTAAACGGCGCGCCTATTTCTGGTGAAACAACGAATACTTTCAACGCATCCAATGCAGGTTTATATGCGATTTATGTTCAAAGTGACGTATATGCTTGCCGCGACACATCATCAACGCTTGAACTTACAGTAAACTCCCTTCCAACTGTTATTGCAAACGCAACAGACAACTCACTATGTGAAGGCGAAGAGTTAACGCTCTCTGCAACTGGAGCAACTACTTATTCATGGGGTTCTGGTGTGGTAAGCAATACCGCCTTCATTCCTGAATCTTCTGCATTATACACTGTAATAGGAACAGATCTTAATGGATGCTCGAACAGCGGCGAGATTTTTGTAAGCGTTAATGCACTTCCTACAGTTACAGCCAACGTGACTGATTCTGAAATCTGTGAAGGACAAAACACCGTGTTTTATGGTTCAGGGGCACAAACTTACAACTGGTCAAATGGAATTCAAAATGGACTTTCATCAGCTCCAACGGCATCTTCAACGTATTTCGTGACAGGTATTGACATTAATGGCTGCCAAGACACTGCATCTGTGGAGGTGACTGTATTCGAAACGCCGATTGTTTTCTTAGGAAATGACACGACCATTTGCGCTTATAACACTCCGCTTACACTAACCGCAACTCCGGGTTATGCTTCTTACAGCTGGAATTTTGGTGGAACAACAGCATCTTTTGACGTGACTCAAACTGGTTCATACCTCGTACAAGTAAGCTCTGCTGAAGGCTGTGTTTCAACTGATGAAATTTTTGTAACCGTTGACCCATGCCTAGGTATTGGTGAATTTGATAACACTGTTTCTATTTATCCAAATCCTACAGCTGAAAAAGTAAGCATCGAACTGTATAACGGTGCTGAATTTAGTGCATGTCTGATGGATGAAACAGGACGAATTATTGAGTACGGCGTTGCTAAAGGAAATCAATTAGATTTTAACCTTTCTCGCCTTGCGAATGGTATTTATTCTATCACTGTTCTAACAGGAGAAAATACCATTACCAAAAAGATTGTGAAGCAATAGTCACGTTTTTTGAAAGTTTACTTTAAGGGCTGTTTTTCAACAGCCCTTTTTTTAGCATATTCAGGTAGTACTGTTTCAAATTCACACTCTAAACATCCTGTTAAAAAATAGTGTATTGCAACATGGACATAATCAGAATCGAGAATTTCCAATGCTAGACGATGTCGAATTACATCATTTCGGAAAAGTAATTTTTCGTGCATGCGAGGGGTATGGAAATTCTTTGAGCAATAAATTACACTTATGATATAGTTAGATTAAAAAGGGGGCGCTTGTGTGAACTTAATGTGAAGTGTTTTGGGGTGCGTTGGTGGCGCACACTTCCGAATAGAGCAGTAACAATATGTTAATATATAGTTTTGTATTTATTGCTAGTTTTAGCCAAAAAAAATGAAATTCCTCCTCCTTCTATTGTTATTGTTTTTGCATACTATTTCAGTGTTTTGCCAAAATAATTTAAATATTTCCCCCGAACTTCTGCCTCAGTTAGACAAATCCTTAGCGCCTTTTTATCATGGAGTTGCGAGCGGAGATCCCACACAAAATTCAATAGTTATTTGGTCAAAAATAACCTTGGAAAAAAACATTAGCGAGGCCACTATAAATTGGGAAATTGCCACAGATGCGGCTTTTAAAAAGAACCTCCAAACAGGCACAACAACAACCAATGCTGGATCTGATTTTACAATAAAAATAAATGTTGCCAATTTAAAACCATGTACAGCTTACTATTATCGTTTTTCTTATAACAAAAGCTTTTCAATTGTAGGGCAAACAAAAACCCTGGGAATTAATGTTAAGAAGGCCACTATTGCCTTTGCGTCCTGCAGTAATTATGAATGGGGTTTCTTTAACAATTATCGGTTCATGGCCGAAGACAAAGCTATAGACTTGGTTGTACATTTGGGCGATTATATTTATGAATATGCTGTGGGCAAATATGGCGACACTACCATTGGAAGGCTCAATGTTCCTAACAAAGAGATTGTCACCTTAAATGATTATCGCACACGCTACTCCCTTTATCGTTTAGATAAAGATCTTATGAAATTGCATCAGTTAAAACCTTTTATGACTATATGGGATGATCACGAAATTGCAAATAACGCCTATTTAGATGGCGCTCAAAATCATCAAGCTAACGAAGGAGAATGGTCTACACGAAAATCAGCTGCGACCAAAGCCTATTACGAATGGCTACCAGTAAATAAAAACCCAGAGAGTCATTTATACCGTTCGTTTGCCATAGGAAAACTGATTAATTTGATGTTATTAGATACGCGGATTGAAGGCAGAACTGTGCAGGTTGACAGCACAACAGCAATAAATTTTTTAGATACAACACGCACGATATTAGGCAAGGAACAATACAACTGGTTTACACACGCACTTAACAAATCATTTTGTTGGAACATTGTAGGAAATCAAGTGCCTTTTGGCCCCATGTATCAACCTGACAAAGAAAAGGGTGCTTTATACATGGATGGATGGGATGGGTACCCTTATGAACGAGAAAAATTTATTAACGATTTAAAGATACTTCAACTTAAAAACTTTGTCATCGTTACTGGTGATTACCATTCTTCCTTTGCAATGGAAACAGATTTGCATGGCACAAGTGAAACAATTGATAATGTTGGGGTTGAATTTGTGATAACGAGTATAACATCCGCTAATGATGATGAATATGCAAATTCAGAGGAGGTAAGCGAAACAAAAGAACTCTATCTAAAGAACAATCCTCACATGAAATATTGTAACAATAAAGATCATGGTTACCTGGTCCTAAAAGTCAGCAGACATAAATTACTAGCAAAATTTAATTATGCCAGCAATATTAAAACGCCAGAAGCTGTCAAAATAACCGAAAAAGTTTATTGTGTAAAATCGGGATCACACGTTTTAATTGAAAAATTAAAAAAGTAAGTTAAATCCGATAATGTCCTTTAATAAACTTACTTCCCAATACAGAACTTACTAAAGATATTGCCCAACAAATCATCTGTTGAGATATCACCGGTAATCGCCCCCAGGTCATACATGGCTTGACGTATGTCCATTGCAATAAAATCTGCGGTAACGTTTTCTTCTAAGTCTCGTTGGGCTTTTTCAAGCGAAAAAATAGTGCGTTGCAAAGCATCATAGTGGCGCACATTGCTTACGATTGTTTCATCGGCCATGTTGAAATCACCGATAACACTTTCTACAAGTCGCATCTTAAGCTTGTCGATGCCTGTTCCCAGTTTCGCACTTATGTATAATACGTCGCTATCATTGGTAGTGTCTCCGAGATCTGTTTTATTCGCAATTAGGAAAACTTTTTTGTCTGGATGCGCCGCTTGAATTGTTTTGGACCAGTCTTTCACTTTGGCCAAATTTTCGGGATACGTGGCCTCCCCCATGCAAAGCACCACCTTCGCCTGGCGGATTTTCTCGCGTGAACGTTCGATTCCCATCGCCTCAATTTCCTCTGCGCCTTCTCGTATTCCAGCAGTGTCAATCAAGCGAAAAAGGATTCCGTCAATGTTAAGCGTCTCCTCTATAACATCACGCGTGGTTCCGGCGATGTTACTGACAATCGCACGTTCCTCACCCAGAAGTTGATTAAGAAGTGTGCTTTTACCCGTATTTGGAGCTCCAACAATCGCAACCGGAACACCATTCTTGATGGCATTGCCCAGTTCAAAAGAACGCGAAAGGCGATTCAGATAAAGGATCACCTCATCAACAAGTGCGCGAAGCTCCGTTCGATCGGCAAATTCAACGTCTTCTTCGGCAAAATCGAGTTCCAATTCCACTAGGGAAGCAAAATGAATGAGTTTTTCACGCAAATCTTTCAGTTCGTTCGAAAAGCCACCCCGCAACTGTTTAAGTGCAATATCGTGCGCGTTTTTGGATTGTGAAGCGATAAGATCCGCAACCGCTTCGGCTTGGGAAAGGTCCATTTTACCATTCAAAAAGGCACGCATTGTGAACTCCCCAGGATCTGCCAAACGACAGCCACATGTTAACAAAGTCTGGATGATTTGTTGCTGAATATAAGGAGATGCGTGACAAGAAATCTCAACAGAAGCTTCGCCGGTAAAACTTTTTCCTTCGTGAAAAACTGAAACTAGCACCTCATCAATTAAGACTCCTTCTTTTGATGTAAAATTTCCAAAATGAAGTGTATGAGTAGTGGCATTTTCCAAATTCTTAGCGAAGCAATCCTTCATTAAATCAATGGCTCTTGGTCCAGAAATTCGAATCAAAGCAATTGCGCCTATTCCATTGGCAGACGCAAGGGCACAGATTGTATCTTGGTGGACTCCGTTTTGATTCATTGTGTAAAAATAGTGCTTTTCAGTTTTAGCATAAAATTCAAATTGATGTTAAGTTCATACCACTACGAGTTTTCAGTTTTATTATGGTTTCATTAAGTCTTTGTGAAATGGCTGAATTGCTTCAAAACTAGTTGTATTCTTGTCAAAAGAATCAAAACAATGGCGAAATCGATACTACAGTTTTTAATTCCGCGCAACAATTCTTTATTGGGTTTTTTGAACGAAGAATGTGATAATTTGCATTCCATGTCGCTCTTGTTACATGCGTTTAGTCGCGAAGAAATCGCAGCGAAAAAACACGAATACGTATCGAAGATAACCCATATTCATCATGAAAACCAGCAATTAAATAGGAAGTTGTTTCAGCAATTGAGCGACAATCTTATTTTACCATTTGATCGAGAAGACGTTTTCAACGTTGCGGCTAATCTAAAATCTTTGTCCGCCAAATTAGATTCTCTTGGAAGGCATTGTGAACTTTATAATTGCGGTCCTCAAACGATTGGATTAGAGCAACACATTGAACTTTTAGAAAAATCATTCGAAACCATTGCAAAAATCATAAGTCTTTTAGACAGCTTAAAGAAGCGAAAAGAAATCATTGAGTTAACGCTCGATTTGCAAGAATTCTGCAAAAAAATCGACCAATTGTGCGACACGGATTTACTGCAAACATTCGAAACCACTGATGATGTGCGTGTTATCCTAATTAACTTCGAAACGTATGAGTTTTTTGCCAGCATAAGCAAAAAAATGCGTCATCTAAATCTTCTTGCCGAGGGGATTTTAGTGAAATACAGTTAGGCGGATCAATATTTTTTATATTTGTTTAAATGTTGCAACACCAGTTGGTTGATTTTGACGACCAACTGAATGCGCACTTAAACTTAATTTTATGAAAAAGCTCCTTTACGTCGCCGTTTTTGCTCTACTCGCATCATGCTCCATCATGAAGAAATATCCAACAGAGGGTTTTTCTATTGAGGGCAACATTGTTTCTTATAAAAACACCCCAATGGCTGAGCTAATAGGTCTAGAATTCGCATTGGATGACAACAAGTTTGTGCGTGAATTAACATTCAAGGTTTTACCTGGATCAGATAATAGCGTGATCAATAATCTCATTGTTTTTCTTCATGAAAAGCACCCAGACTATGAGATCGAGGTAAATATTGAAATCGAACAATACGGCGAAGTTAAATAACGTTTGTTCGACTCCAATTCTTGATTTTTAGTAATTGATTTGGATGTTTTTATCGTGGGTTTAAACGGTTTGTAGGTTTAACTCCTCAATTAACCCAATCATCTTAATTTGTGAGTTTTGAAAATCTAAGATTTAAGTGCAATGCTGCGTTTTATTAACGTTATGTTTACGTTAAGAATTGTTTGGGCAAGTCCCGAATAACATAATTCAAATACCTTTGCCTAAAAAAACAATTATGGCATCTGGTCTGTTAAAATTCTTTCTACCTAAGGATAGAATTTTTTATACTCTTTTTGAAAGCGCGAGCGCAAATCTTGAAACACTTGCTAAAAAATTAGTGCAACTCGTAAATGAGCCTGATTACAATAAACGTGCTCAATTGGTGAAAGAAATGGAAGATTTGGAGCATCAAAACGATCTTTTGACGCACAATATATTTCTGGAGCTTGGAAAAAACTTTATTACGCCTTTCGACCGCGAAGACATACACAGCTTGGCATCAGCGTTGGACGACATCGCAGATTACATGTATGCAGCGGCTAAAAAAATAAATTTCTACAAAATCGACCCAACAATTGATTCTGGAATCCAGAAAACAGCCGATGCTATTCAGCAAGCTGTTTTGGCAGTAAACAGTGCAGTTGTTGAATTAAGAAACCTGAAAAACACTCAAAAAATCGTTGAATGTGTCATTAAGATCAATAGCATCGAAAACACAGCAGATGAAATTTTTGACCTTAGCATCGAAAAATTGTTCGATTCTGACGCAGACGCAAAAGAATTGATCAAAAAACGTGAGATTTACCAAACAATGGAAACGGTTACTGACAAATGTGAAGATGCTGGTAATGTCATAGAGTCTATTGTTGTCAAGTACGCTTAAGCCCACACTAAACTAACTCAACTACTATATGTTAACCTTATTATTTGTCGTTATAGCGATTGCGCTCATCTTTGACCTTGTAAATGGTTTTCATGATGCAGCAAACTCCATTGCTACGGTGGTTTCTACAAAGGTTTTAACACCTCTACAGGCCGTTATTTGGGCAGCTTTTTTTAATATCATTGCTTTCTGGGTGTTTGATATGAGTGTTGGAAATACCGTGGCTAAAACGGTTGACAACAGCGCTATCGACTTGTGGGTAATCCTGGCGGGGTTATTGGCCGCTACCTTTTGGAATCTATTCACATGGTGGATGGGGCTTCCATCATCCTCTTCCCATACGCTAATTGGTGGGTTTGCTGGCGCCGCTGTTGCCTGTGCTGGATTTGATGTTTTGAAACTTGAAGAAATCATTAAACCGCTCCTTTTCATTTTCTTTGCCCCAATAATTGGCGGAATCATTGCTTTTCTCATTGCTTTGGTTACCATCCAGCGCAATTTCTTCATAAAAATGCTGTGGTCGGTTGGTTTATCAGTCTTTACAGTGTACACGACATACTATTTGAAAGACTCGCTCGATATTAAGCCGATTATGATTTGGATTGTAGGGGTAATGTTGGGCCTTTTTGTATTGGTGTACCTCATCTATCAACTTCTCTATTCAAAACGACCTTCAGCAACGAGGGAATCTTCCATGTATAAAAAATTACAGTTGCTTTCTTCAGCAGCCTTTTCCTTAGGTCATGGTGGTGCGGATTCACAAAAGGTAATGGGGATTATTTGTGCTGCGTTGATGGTCTATGGTAACATGGCAAGAGACGGAAAAACAGATGCCAATGTTCCAAATTTCCTTCAGGTTACTGAACTTGTGCAAATTGAATACAAGTCTGCAGGTGGCAAAAAGGAGATGTTTAAACCAGAAAAAGAAAACGGAGACAAGCTAGAAGTTTATACGAAAGGCAAAAAGATATTCGACAACGAAACGCAAGTATTGATTTTTGATGATAAAAATTTAAATCAAGCCTACCCGAATGCGGATCTTTTTGCAAAGCATGTTGACAAGTCAGGACATTTACTCGAGGGGCACAAAATCAAAGCGAAAGTGCACAATGATACAATGCCATCATGGATTTCCTTCTGTTGTTATTTAATGATCGGTATGGGAACATTAATGGGCGGTTGGAAAATCGTGAAAACGATGGGTACAAAAATCACCAAAGTAACTCCTTTGGAAGGTGTTTGTGCAGAAACAGCGGGCGCTTTGACTTTGTTTACGGTTAGTCAAATGGGTATTCCTGTTTCTACGACGCATACCATCACGGGCTCAATTATCGGAGTTGGTGCAACGAAACGCTTAAGTGCAGTAAGATGGGGGGTTACCATCAATTTGCTTTGGGCTTGGATTCTTACCATTCCCGTGAGTGGATTGTTGGCAGCCATTTTCTACTATTTGATCTTGCTATTTAAATAAAACACAACGTATATAGATTTTGAGGGGCTTAGGCCCCTTTTTTATTTCTTAACGTATGTCAATTAAATGTAATCTGTTTAAGATTAACTTTGTAACGTCTATGCCATAAGCATGAAATACAGAAGAGATTTTTTAAAACGATTCGCCGCTGGAATATTCGCATTACCTATGATGGGATGGGGACAATCTATGCGCAAAGAAACAAACACTATGTCATCAAAAATTAAACAAATAAAGCCGCTTGGTTTTCAGTGGGAGACAGCTGATCCCTTTTTATTTTGTGTACACCACGAGGACCAGTATCCAAAGGGAAACGAAAAACTTGGACCAGACACATCCTTACAAGGGCGCTATCTCGGACAAGATTTTATTGTAAAAGATGGCTTTCGCATGTATCATGGAACTGAGGTTCCGGGTTTCCCTGGTCATCCACACCGCGGGTTTGAAACGATTACAGTTGTTCGAGAAGGTTTGGTTGATCATGCCGATTCTACGGGTGCTTGTGGACGCTACGGCAACGGGGATGTTCAGTGGATGACAGCAGGAAAAGGAGTACAACATTCTGAGATGTTTCCATGCCTCAATTCAGAAAAAGACAACCCGCTCGAATTGTTTCAAATATGGCTCAACTTGCCCGCCAAAAGCAAAATGGTGGAACCTCACTTTAAGATGATCTGGAGTGAAGAAGTGCCTAAATTCTTCGAACAAGATGAAAACGGAAATTCCGCAATCATTGAGGTTTTGGTTGGAAAATTTAATGATAAAACAACGCTTACTGCTCCACCGGATTCATGGGCGGCAAATCCTGCAAATCATGTGGGAGTATTCAATATTCAACTCGATCCCAACACCAAATTCATCCTTCCAAAAGCAGAAATAGGCGTCAACAGAACGGTCTATTATTACAGTGGAAAAGGTTTGAAAATAGAAGGAATTGAAATTCCAACGTATCATGCGGTTGAAGTGGATGCGGCGCAGCAGCTCGAAATAGTAAATGGAACCGAACCAGGAAAGATTTTGATTTTACAGGGTCGACCAATTAACGAGCCTGTTGTTCAACATGGTCCCTTTGTAATGAACAGCAAAGATGAAATATATCAAGCCTTTTCAGATTACCAACAGACACAATTCGGCGGTTGGCCTTGGCCAAAAAATGATCAGGTGCACGCACGTGAACGGGGAAGATTTGCGCGGCATTCCGATGGAAGAGAAGAAGTGAAAAGTTGATTTTTGAACATAGGACATTTAGGTTGATATAACGATCTATCTTTCCCTGAAAACACCTTTTTGTTTGTTGATCCGTTTTATTTTCTTTTTATACTAAAAAACTCTTGCATCAACTCCGAACAGGATTTCTCAAGTATACCGTTCGTTACGAGTGTTTTAGGATGGTAAAGCTGGTTTTGAAATCTACCTGCTCCTCTTTTTTCGTCTCTTGCGCCAAAAACAATTTTGTCAATCTGCGACCAATACAGCGCACCTGCGCACATCACACAGGGTTCAAGCGTTACGTAAAGGGTGCAACCTGACAAATATTTACCACCCAAATACTCTGACGCAGCTGTAATTGCCTGCATTTCTGCATGTGCGGTTACATCGTGCAAGTGCTCCGTAAAATTGTGCGCTCGAGCAATGATTTGATTGTTCGCAACCACAACTGCACCCACAGGCACCTCATCCTTTTCAAATGCTTTCTGAGCCTCTTGCAAGGCTTGCTTCATAAAATATTCGTCGTTGTAGGGAGAAATCACGGAACTCTTTTTTCTCAAAAATATGCTTTTCTTTGGAAATGAAAATCATCCGTAGTAAATCGAATTCGAAAGTTTCATTTACATTTGATCATTCAAGATTCGTTAAATGAATGTTCCTCAACCATTAGTCGCAGGTGATCTTATTTACATCACTGCACCGGCAAAAGCAATCGAAAAAGAACATGTTGATTTCGCCGTTTCCTTTTTTGAAAACGCTGGATACAAGGTCTTGGTGAGTAAAAATTGTCTGGGGCAACACCACTATTTTTCAGGAACGGATGAAGAACGATTGGAGGATTTGCAATACGGCATTGATCATCCGGAAGTAAAAGCAATTGTTTGCGCCAGAGGAGGATACGGTTGTGTAAGAATTGTCGACAGAATTCAATGGGCCAGTATGCTGCGCGAACCGAAATGGCTGGTTGGATTCAGCGATATAACAGTTTTTCATCAGCATCTTCAACGATTTAACCTACCAAGTATTCATGGCTCAATGGTGTTAAACTTCAAAGACAACACACAAGAAGCATTGACCACCTTATTAAGCGCTCTTAAAGGTGAATCTTTTTCTCTTTCAGCAACTTCAACCCAGAACAAACCCGGGCAGGCTGAAGGCACGCTCATAGGTGGAAATTTGAGCATCGTATACAGCTTAATTGGTACAAACAATCAACCGGATTATTCAGATAAAATTCTATTTGTTGAAGATCTGGCGGAGCACCTGTACCACATCGACCGTATGTTTTATGCGCTCAACAAGTCTGGTATATTAGACAAAATAAATGGACTTGTCGTTGGCGGTATGACGGAACTTGAAGATACCGCAACACCATTTGGAATGTCTGTTGAAGAAATTATTCTAGCACATTTTCAATTCAGAAACATTCCCGTTGCATTTGGTTTTCCAGCAGGACATCTGAACGATAACCGCGCATTAATTTTAGGTAAAAAGGTGCGCTTCAACGTTGAAGGAACAACTTCAGAGTTGCGTTTCCTATAAAACGACAAATCTTTTTACAACCCTTGTTCCATTGTTGTTCAGTGAACACAAATAACTACCCTCCGGCAAGTCCGTTATAGCAACTTTTTCTTCAGCATTTATTATCCAAGTACCAACATACGTGCCCGACAAACTGTACAATGTGACTACTGAACCTTCTTTTCCTTTCACAAAAACATTCCCATCCGAAGGATTTGGATAGACCTCTACCTCCAAAACACTGCCTGCAACAAGTTCGGAAACCTTATCAATTCCATTCATTTCTTTGTCCTTGACTTGGCCTTCTAAATGCTGATCTTCCTGAGAAACAGCGTTCATTGCCACCATCAAAACTACTGCCGTCAAAAGTGTTTTCATAACCTGGGTTTTCTTTAAAAACTGAACTTTTTTCACAATGTAACAGATAGCAAAAAACTTCCTATTATCTAAAATCAGTCTAAATAAGAACCTTTTCCTGCAAATTCTGTTCTATCTATTAATTTTGCGAAAGTTTCTTAAAGAAGAATTATGAGTAAATCTGCTATTTTATCATCTTCCATTGCGAAAAAATATTGGATGGCCGTTACCGGTTTGTTCCTTTGTCTTTTTCTCGTTGGTCACCTGCTGGGAAATTTGCAGCTGGTAATGAAAACCGGTGAAGAAGGTCGCCGTGCATTTAATGAATATGCGTACTTTATGTCGCACAACATTTTTATCAAAGTGCTTTCTTATGCCACTTACATTTCCATTCTCTTTCATGCAGTGGATGGTATAATGCTTACGCTACAGAATAAAAAGGCACGCCCCGTAAATTACGTTTACAACAACCCATCAGCGAACTCTTCAGGAGCGGCTAGAAAAATGGCTGTTCTAGGCACCGCTATTTTGGTCTTTATCGTAATTCACATGGCTAATTTTTGGTGGAAAATGAAGTATTCATCTGAACCAATGCCAATTCACACCTATGTGGTGAGTTCAACGGATCAAACGGGCCAATCCAAAACTGATACCTTGTACTACACACATACACCAAGTTTACAACCAGTGCCAACAAACCCAATGATTGTGGTGAAAAATGGAACTGAATTGTACTTCAAAGATGTGAACGTGAAAGTTGGAGATACCTACAAAGACTTACACAAAATCGTGATGTCTTTCTTCGGAAAAAGTATCAATGGTGCTCCAACCAATCAATATGCTTTGTTCGCTGTCATTCTTTACGTGTTATCCATGGCTATTTTATCGTTCCACTTGATGCACGGATTCTCTTCGGCGTTTCAATCGCTTGGTTTGAACCATAAAAAGTACACGCCAAGTATCAAATTGTTTGGAAAAATTTTCGCCATTGTTGTGCCTGCAGCATTTGCGATAATTCCGGTACTTATTTTCCTTAGTAAATAGCATTAAACTATTTGATTATGTCAAAATTAGACTCTAAAATACCTGAAGGTCACATTTCTCAGAAATGGACAGACTATAAAAATCATTTGAAACTTGTTGCACCAAACAACCGTCCGAAAATTGACGTGATTGTTGTAGGAACTGGTTTGGCAGGAGCATCTGCTGCTGCATCGCTTGGAGAAATGGGTTACAATGTGAAAGCATTTTGTTTCCAGGATTCACCACGTCGTGCGCACTCCATCGCAGCGCAAGGAGGAATCAATGCGGCTAAAAATTACCAGAATGACGGTGACTCTATTTACCGTTTATTCTACGATACCATCAAAGGTGGTGACTACCGTGCACGCGAGGCAAACGTTCACCGTTTGGCTGAGGTTTCAGGAAACATCATTGATCAGTGTGTTGCACAAGGTGTTCCTTTCGCAAGAGAATATGGTGGCTTGCTGGATAACCGTTCGTTCGGTGGTACGCAGGTTCAGAGAACTTTTTACGCAGCGGGACAAACAGGTCAGCAATTATTGTTAGGTGCCTATTCAGCGCTTTCCCGTCAAATTGGTTTGGGACGTGTTGAAATGTTCAACCGCCATGAAATGCTCGATATCGTTAAAGTTGATGGCAAAGCGAGAGGCATTATTGCTCGTAATTTAGTTACCGGTGAATTAGAGAGACATTCTGCACATGCTGTAATCATTGCCTCAGGAGGTTATGGAAACGTCTATTTCTTGTCCACAAATGCGATGGGAAGCAACGTTACTGCGGCATGGAAGGTTCACAAACAAGGTGCCCTATTTGCAAATCCTTGTTTTGTTCAGATTCACCCAACGTGTATCCCAGTTCATGGGACCAACCAATCGAAACTAACATTGATGTCTGAATCTTTGCGTAACTCCGGTCGAATCTGGGTTCCAAAGAAAAAAGAAGATGCAGAAGCAATTCGTGAAGGACGCTTAAAACCAACACAAATAGCGGAAGATGACCGCGATTATTTCCTAGAAAGAAGGTATCCAGCATTCGGAAACCTTGTTCCCCGAGACGTTGCATCCAGAGCGGCTAAAGAACGTTGTGATGCAGGCTTTGGAATTGAAGCAAATGACACGAATGAAGGTGTTTACCTTGATTTCTCTACGGAGATTCGCAACAAAGGAAAACAAACCGCATTTGCGCAAGGAGATCACAACCCATCTGACGAAAAAATCCTCGAATTGGGTAAAAAATGGGTGGAAGAAAAATACGGTAACCTTTTCCAAATGTACGAAAAGATTACAGATGAAAATCCATATGAAACCCCTATGAAAATCTATCCTGCTGTGCATTACACAATGGGTGGTGTATGGGTGGATTACAACTTACAATCAACTATTCCTGGCTGTTTTGTGGCTGGTGAAGCAAACTTCTCAGATCACGGAGCGAACAGACTTGGTGCATCAGCATTGATGCAGGGATTGGCTGATGGATATTTCGTTTTGCCTTACACTGTTTCAGATTATTTAGCTGATGAAATCAGAACTGGTAAAATTCCAACAAATTCAGCTGAATTCGATGAGGCAGAAAGCAGAGTAAAAGAAACTATCAATAAGTTTTTAAACAACAACGGATCCAAATCGGTTGATCATTTCCACAAACGCTTAGGTTTGATTATTTGGAACAAAGTGGGGATGAGTCGCAGTGAGAAAGGACTTCTTGAAGCAGCGCAAGAAATCGCGCAACTGAAAGAAGAGTTTTACAAAGATGTTTTTGTACCTGGAAGTTCGGATGAATTAAATCCAGAATTAGAAAAGGCAATTCGTGTGGCTGATTTAATTGATCTTGGTCATTTAATGGCTCTAGATGCTTTGCAACGAAAAGAATCTTGCGGTGGTCACTTCAGAGAAGAATACCAAGATGCAGAAGGTGAAACACTTCGCGACGACGAAAACTTTAATTTTGTCGGTGCTTGGGAGTACCAAGGTGACGACATCAGTAAAGAAATTTTACACAAAGAAAAGCTGAATTACGAATTCATAAAGATCGCAGCAAGAAACTACAAGTAATTAGAAATTAGAAATTAAACGGTATGGCATCAAAATTTATCAATATCTCGTTGAAAGTGTGGCGACAAAAAAACGCCAACGCCAAAGGGGCTATCGAAACGTATAAACTTGACCATGTTTCAACAGATAGTTCATTTCTTGAAATGATGGATCAATTGAACGAACAATTGATTAACGAGCGCAAAGAACCTATCGCATTTGATCACGATTGCCGTGAAGGAATTTGTGGAAGCTGTTCTATGTATATCAATGGTCGTGCGCATGGTCCTGAAACAGGAACCACGACATGTCAATTACACATGCGTTCATTCAAAGACGGCGACACTGTTTACGTTGAGCCTTGGAGAGCAAAAGCTTTTCCAGTAATCAAAGATCTTGTTGTTGATAGAAGTGCATTTGATCGCATTCAACAGGCGGGAGGATTCGTGTCTGTTAACACATCAGGTAGAACAATGGATGCCAATGCGATTCCTATTCCGAAAGACGATGCTGACAAAGCCTTTGAGGCAGCAGCATGTATCGGTTGCGGTGCTTGCGTTGCAACATGCAAAAATAGCTCTGCAATGTTATTTGTTGGGGCAAAAGTATCACAGTACGCCCTATTGCCACAAGGGAAAGTAGAGGCTAAAGACCGCGTTTTAAACATGGTGCGCCAAATGGATGAAGAAGGATTTGGAAATTGCACGAATACTGGTGCTTGTGAAGTAGAATGTCCGAAGGGCATTTCATTGGAAAACATAGCTCGTATGAACAGAGAATTCTTGAAAGCAGCACTTTCCGCAGAATAAGAAAAAGTTACATTTCATTAGATGGCGCCTACAGTTTTGTAGGCGCCTTTTTAATTTTCCAACGAAAAGAGATATTTTTTCGTTCAACTGTTTGATTCACTTTTAATAAAGTATTAATTTTAACCTCATTAAAAATTAACAACATGAAGAAAACTTTACTATTTATCGCGGCAATCGTGAGTGGCTTTGCAGCCTATTCACAATCTGTCGTTTTAGGGATTTCCCCTGCTGCCATTGAAGGCAGTTATGACCACACTTGGGCGGATCCAGCTGGCGGCTGGGCTACACCAGACTTCAACATTCCTAACACTTTTGTACAAGGAGAATTAATGTTGGTAGAAGACGGTTCTGCTGGAACAAATGCCCAAGGACATCCTATTTCACAAGAGGGATGTAATCCTTTAACCAATGTTTTAACGGGTAAAATTGCTGTTATTTATCGTAACACTTGTAATTTCAGTATAAAAGCGTTCAATGCTCAAACTGCTGGAGCAATTGGTGTAATTATTGTCAACAGAGACCCTGAAGTGATTGCAATGGGCGCTGGAACGGATGGAGCAAACGTAACGATTCCAACGGTTATGTTAACTGCCTTGGACGGTGCTGCTTTAGTTAATGAAATGGCAAACGGCGCAGTTACTGTCTTTATTGGTAACAAAGTTGGTCAATTTGCAAACGATGCTGCTATCTATTCTGATGGAGCAATGATTTCTAAGTCAACTGGTGTTCTTTCTCAATTGGCACAAAATGGCTCTGAATTTGGTTTCGATATCGGCGTTCAATTGTTCAATGACGGTTCAGCTACTCAAAACAACATTACTGTAAATGCTAAGGTAACAAATCCTACAGGTACTGAGGTTTACAACAACACTATTTCAGTTGCATCATTAGCTGCTGCTGACAGTGTTTATCTTTATCCAGGTGAAACGCAGTCTTTCCCAGCTTTTTCTCTACCTAGCTATCCTGCTGGGCGTTATACATTGACTTACACTGTAGGTTTAGAGGTGAATGATGAATTCCCAACGGACAACGTAATTACTTCAGACTTCGTAGTAAATGATTCATTGTTCTCATACAGCGCGCTTAATTCAGTGAACAACCTTCCTGCTGGAACGGGTGGATACCAGCCTGGAACACTCAATGCTAGTTATGCTGTATGTAGTGTGATTTCAGATGCTAACGCAAGCCGTATTGGCGCTGAAGGGATCTACTTTGCACTTGTTACAAACGCTGCAGATAGTATCGATCTTACAGGTGAGGAAATTGCTTTGAACCTTTATGAGTGGGGTGATGTATTTACAGATTTGAACGATGCTAACCTTGCATTTAACGTTCTTACACCTGTTGCCTTTGGTTACTATTACTATCCTTCAAACTTAGCAGATAGCATGGTTTACGGTGCGTTTGAAACACCTGTACTTCTTGAGAACAACAAAAGATATTTAGCGTGTGCTCAAACGGTAAACTTAGATGTTTTCTTCCGTTATGATACAGACATCGATTATACAACAAACGTAAACAACTATTTACAACCGTTGTTCCCAGTTGACGCAGATGGAACTTATTCTGCAGGTGGTTTTGGATCTGACAATGCTCCGGCAATGGCGATCAAGATTTTCAACGCTGCTGAATTAGGCGTTTCTGAAGCGACAATGATTGAAGGAGTAGCTTACCCTAACCCAGCGGTTGATAACGTAACAGTTTCAATGAAAGCAGAAGGTAATGCTAACATCACAATGACAGATGTAGCTGGAAGAGTTGTTCTTTCAAAAGCAGCTAACCTTGTTAATGGAAAAACAGATCTAAACATCGCTGCATTGAATGCTGGTGTTTATATTGTTAACGTTGTTCTTGAGAACGGTAAAACTGCTCAATTCAATGTTGTGAAGAAATAATTGAACTTCATATAACAAAGAAAGGCTGCTCTTACGGGCAGCCTTTTTTGCGTTTAACACTTCTGGATTAAAAATTCAATGTTAGCCCTACAGTCAAAGG
>CAISOQ010000458.1 GCA_903887095.1 uncultured Flavobacteriia bacterium | reverse complement strand
GTAAACAAGCCCTATTTGTGGATTCTTGACCGAATTGCCGCGCCAATTGCTATTGGAGGTGCATTCATTCGTTTGGGTAACTTGGTGAATCATGAAATGGTGGGAGATCCAACAACTGTTCCGTGGGCTTTTCAATTTCAGCATTATTTCAATGAAAACATTGGTACATTCGATCCAACACCGCGACATCCTGCGCAGTTGTATGAATCTATTTGTTATTTCATTGCGTTTGGCGTGCTGATGTTCCTTTACTGGAAAAAAGAATTGTGGCGCAAGCCTGGAGTGGTATTTGGCTCTTTCCTGATTTTAATTTTCGGTGCACGTTTCATAGTCGAATTTGTCAAACTTGGACAAACAGCAAGAGATGCTTATCTCCCAATAAATACAGGGCAAATCCTTTCGATTCCGCTGGTTATTGCGGGGATCTATTTACTTTGGAATGGTTTACGGAAAAAGGATACTGTGCTGCCTGAGTAGGGCTATTATTCCTTACTACTATTTCCCAATTCATCAAACTTTGCCGTCATCGTCGGGTTTCCGCGTGTCAACTTTTTGATTGTTAAGTCTTCTGCTTTGTTGTTCGCAAGTCTTAGATTGTTTTCCGAAGACAACAAGGCATCTTTTGTTTTTTGAAGATGGTCAATCGTTTTATCGATTTCATCGATGGCTGTTTTGAATTTGCGACTGGCCAACTCGTAATTCCTGGCAAATCCTTCTTTAAATGAATTGATGTTGTCTTCAAAGTTGGTGATGTCAATGTTCTGATTGCGAATCAAGGCCAATTCTGCTTTGTACTTCATCGAACTCAATGCAGCGTTGCGTAAAAGCGTGATGATTGGAATGAAAAATTGAGGTCGCACCACATACATTTTGTCGTATCTGTAGGAAACGTCGACTATTCCGCCATTATAGTAGTCATTTTCAGCCTCAAGTAGGGAAACTAGCACAGCGTACTCGCATTTCTTTTCGGTGCGGTCTTTGTCAAGTTCCTTGAAGAAATCCTCATTTCTCTTTTTTGAGGCAGTTTCATCGCTTTCATTTTTCATTTCAAACATAATGGAAATGATTTCATTCCCAGCATCGTCTGTTTCTCTGTAAATGTAATCGCCTTTGCTTCCAGATTTGGAATTGTTGTCTTTTTCAAAATAAGCTTTTTGAAATCCGGTTGCCCGCAGTTTATTGAACTCGTTCTCACAATGTTGTTCAAGCGTTTCACCAATCATTTTCGTTGAAAGTTTGAGCTTCATGTCTTTTCTCAAAGCAATCTCCTCTTCCTTCATTTTTATAATATCATCTTTTGTTTTGAGTTCGGATGAAAATTTCTCGTTTAAAGATTTTTCTAATAACTGTTTTTCAGTCTCTTTATTCTTCACCTCATTTACAAGTTGATCTCTTTCCTTTTCGATTGAAAGAAGCGCTGTGGTAACGGTAAGTTTTGTTTCAATTTCTGCTTTTTCAATTTTAGATTTCATTTCAGCAATTTCCGCCTCCTTCTTAGCTAATTGTTGGGAAAGCTCACGTTCATTTTTTGCCTGTAATTCAATGATTTCCTTGTCTTTTTTTGCAAGATCTTCCTGCAAGGAATTTTTGAGATTCGCTTCGGCGAGTTTAACGGCATTTTCCTTTTCTTTTTCCGCAAGGGTTAATCGGTTTTTCAATTCTTCATCGAATTGATGGTCGCGCACTTGCTTTAAAATATCTGCAAACCCAGATTCATCAACTTTAAAAACCTTTTTGCAATTTGGACAAATGATATCATTCATAGGGCTAATGTTTGTATGACTAAGAAATATAATAGTGTTTTTAAATATAAGTTATTTTCGGATGTTGGTCAATAGAGGGAAATAGCAAAAGTTGAAAGGCTTTATTTAGTTAAAGATTTATTATTCTTGATCGAACATTGAAGCACATTCTGGGCAATTTTTCCATTTTTTCTCTATTGTGTTATAGGTCCATATTCCCCCAGATTGAACCTCGTAAAATAGCTGGTAATGCGAGTTGTTTAATAAGTCATAAAATACAGGGCCAGCATTGTTATCCATGCCAATTTCATTTAAGCTGATTGGTAATCTTGCGTGCGTCTTTTTATACTCTTCAATTTTCTTAATGGTTTCTTCCGCTTTCGTGAAGTCATTTGACGAACAGGCCTGTGCCAAAAACAAAAAAGACAAATAAATTAAACTTGTCAATTTGATGTATCGAATTTTATTTTTTTT
>CAISOQ010000457.1 GCA_903887095.1 uncultured Flavobacteriia bacterium | reverse complement strand
CTAATCCTTCAAGTACCTTTCCGCGAACAACTTCGTTTGCGCCATCGTTTTTCGACATAAAATTCGTAACGATTTCCACATTGTACTCATTGGATTTCGTTTTCAAATCGATCGACGCAACTTCACCGTTTTCAACTAACACTTTCGACAAACTGCCTCTGACTTGCTCAATATCAGCTTTCTTATCAAATTTCACTACATACGTTCTACCACCTGTGAATTCAACACTTTGTTTCAAACCTCTTGTGAAAAGCGCACCCATTCCAATTAATGTAACAGTAATTGAGAAGATGTAGAAATATTTTCTTTTTCCTACCCAATCAAAATGAAGATTTTGGAACAAGCCTTCTGACATTTTTGTAAAGAAGCTGATTTTCTTACCTTTTGTCAACCAACCTGTAATTACCAATTTAGAGATAACAATTGCTGAGAAGATTGAAGTAAAAATACCAATGATTAATGTTGTTGCAAATGATTCAATTTCACCCGTTCCAAACACTTTCAAAATAACCGCCACCAATAAGTGCGTTACGTTGGCATCAATAATAGAAGGAAGCGCTTTTTTAAACCCAAGATCAATTGAGCCAGGGATGTCAACTCCTCGGTATTGTTCTTCACGAATACGCTCAAAAATCAAGATGTTTGCATCGACGGCTGTACCAATCGTAAGTACGATACCTGCAATACCAGCCAATGTTAATACGGCTCCAAAAGAAGCTAGACAACCAAAGATGAACACTACGTTAGCTGCCAAAGCAATATTTGCTGCGATACCAGCCTTGTTGTAGTACAAGTACATGTAAAGCAATACAGCAAGGAAAGCAACCCCGAAAGAAATCAAACCAGATTTTGAGTTCTCAGCCCCGATTGTTGGACCAACTTTGGTTTGTTCTTTAATTACACATGGAGCTGGTAGTGCTCCTCCATTCAATAATCCAGCAAGATCTTTTGCTTCATCAATTGTGAATGAACCCGAAATTTGAGTGTTTCCACCAGTAATTGCATTGATTACTCGAGGTGCACTGTAAACTACATCATCCATTGTAATTGCTACAATTTTATTGACGTTGTCTCCAGTCATTTCAGCCCATTTATCTGAACCTTCTTCAGTCATTGACAAGTCTACAGTAATTTTTCCTGATTGCTCATCATAACCTGTTCGTGCATTTTTAATGTCCTTACCTCCTACTCTTGCTTTACCTGTTTCTGGAACACGGATAGCATATAAAACGTACGCTTGCTCTTTCGAGTTAACAGCCACATCTTCAAGATCAGCAGACCACATGAACTTCACATCTTCTGGGAAAACGCTCAATACATCCTCTCTTTTCAAAATTGCTTCGACTGCTGATTTATTTTCAGCAGCAACATATCCTAAAGCATAATCTCCAGCTGACTTCACGAAATCAGCCAATCCTTTCTGTGAACCACCTAAACTTGTAAGTGACTCTAGTGATTTTGTTTTTGTTGTGTCTGTAGAATCTTTTTTAGCGATTTCAATATCTTCAACCTTCACTTCTTTGGTTCTTGACACCATCGTAGCTTGTTGCCATTGAGCACCAATTTCGCTTGGGAAATATGTTTCGTAGAATTGAAGATTGGCAGTAGATTGTAGCTTACTTGCAACAGTCGCCTCATCTTGAACCCCCGGAAGTTCAATATAAAGTCGATTGTTTACCATGTCACGTTGGATGTTTGGTTGAGCAACACCAAACTGGTTGATACGCTTACTCATGATTTGCTCAACTCCATCCATAGAAGAAGAAGCTATTTTTCGCAAAAACGACTCAACGTCATCATCTGAAGAATTAATCCCAAGACCTTCCAATTCAGATGTAGCCAACAAACGAACAACTGGCATTTTATTCACCTTTTTGTTCTCCTTGATAAACAATGAAATGAAATCACCTCCGGAATTCGTATAAACACTCAATGCTCTTTCATAAGGCTTCTTAAATTGAAGATCACGCGGGTTTCTCGCATAATTTTTTACCAATTCAGGAATTGAAATCTCAAGCGTTACACTCATACCTCCTACAAGGTCAAGTCCGAAAGCCAAACTTCTTTTCTTTGTCTCAGCGAAAGTTGAACCAAAAATTGGATAAACTTTATTCTCTGCTTTCTCCTTTAAAATTTGATTTATAAAAGCTGACTTTGCTAATGCTTCTGCCTCAGGTTGTGAAAAATCTACCGAAGTATTGTTCGGCAAGTATCCGATGTTGTTGTTCTTTGCCGCTTCTAATTTAAGCGCTGCAACACGCTCGTTTGCCTCTTTCTCAGACTTATCCTCTACCGAATTGGAAACCCAGGTAAATGAAAGTTGATACACACAAACGGCAGACAATAATATTGTTAAAAACCAAAAAAATCCTTTATTACGCATTTTCGTAAAACTGTTAGTTATCAATTAAAGCGCGCAAATATAGAATTTACGAACGGTAAAATCAACAAACTTCGATGACTATTTCCGAAGTTTATCAACAACTTAAAATAGATTTAAAGTACCGATGGTTTATTTACCTTCCAATGGAACAGATTCTGATGCGAATTGCACCACTCTTTCAGCGAAATTATCCCAACTAAATGTCCCTCTTTTTGAATCAATTGACTTTTTAAAAGCTACCTGTTCAGATTTTTCAAAATAGTCCCTGATAGCCGTCGCAAGTATTTCATTATTATTGGGTTGAACAACTTTCCCCATATCCTGAACTGCATATTTCAATCCTCCAACATCGGTCACAATTACTGGAACGCCAAAGTGAAATGATGTAGCAGTAACACCCGACTGAGTAGCAGAACGATAGGGCAAAACACTCACATCCGCAGCAGAAAAATAAATGTGCACCTCTTCGTCTGGAATAAACTTGTCGACAACTTTCACGCGACTTGCTATCCGAGGATCCTTAATTAAATGACTGTAAGAGCTTTTATCATTATAAAACTCTCCTGCAACAAGCAACGAATACGATTCATCAAGTAATAAAAAGGCTTCCAACAAGACATCAAGACCCTTGTAATCTCTAATCAGACCAAAAAACAAGAGAACTTTCTTAGTCGCATCCAATCCCAATTTTTCGCATGCATCATTTCTTTGTATTTTTTCTAAAAACTGGTCATACCAGGGATGTTCGAGCGTTAAAACCTTAGCATCCGGCCGCAGAGACAATAAATCATTCTTCACCTGATCAGACATTACGACAAAAGCATCAAAATTTCGAACAAACAGTTTATTGAGCCATCGGTCGAAGAATCTTTTTTCATGAGGCACCAGATTATGAACTAAAGCAATTCTCTTCGTGCTCGTTTTCAATCCTCCTGAACAAAAACTGAGAAATACGGAAAAGATCGACATCCAGTAATTTGCGATGAATAAATCTGATTTTGCAGACTTCAAGCTTCTTCTGGCACCGAAGTAAGTAAAAGGATTGAATGTACTTACAATTCGTTGAGCTCTACCCTCGAATTCAGGATTTAAAGTCGTAACAAACTGACTAGAACCTGGAAATAAAAAATTAGGATATTGTTTTTTAAAGGTAAAAACTGCTACTTCATGTTTTTTATCAAGTGATTTGACCAAGCGTTCATTGAAGTGTGCAATTCCTCCTCGAAAAGGATAATAAGCTGAAAAAATTGAAATTTTCATTCGCAAGAGAGCCAAAGGTTATTGAAAACCAAAACCGATGCAATTGTAAAATAGTTCATCACCAGACTTCACATTCAATGTGTCAAAACCATTGATTACCAAGTTTTTATAATACTTCTGTATCAAACCAACATTGTTCGCATACACCTCATATTTGCGGCGGTAATCAATCAATGAGAAAAAATCTTCTTGTTCAACAACTAGCGTACTATCAAAAGAAGCCCCATTAATGGATTGTTTTTCATGAATATTACGATAATAAGCAGTTAACTCTGGAAGAAGATTAAATGCATTGATATTCCATTCTTTACTTTCTGTGGGCTCAAACACCAATTTAACAATGCGCTGGTTTTCTTCTACTAATTCAGCTCTTCGATCCGCAATGATGGTTGACCAAACATCAGTTTGCACCCAACTTTCAGAAGCATTATTCCTTTTGAATCGAATAAATTTTCGAGCGACACGCCCTTCATTGTCAATAATCGTATCACCAATCAAGGTTCTCAATTGATAACGTGTCGTATCATGGGGTATTGAAGAAGTTGCATCATGATGAATTTCAGTAACATCGTAATCGATGTAT
>CAISOQ010000456.1 GCA_903887095.1 uncultured Flavobacteriia bacterium | reverse complement strand
GGGCAGAGAAAAAGATTCTCAAACCAATGAAATGAATAAATTTAACAATTGATTATCAAGAAAGAACAACTTGAAATGATCAAAAAAAGGCTACCTTTGACAGCAATTATGGATACGCGTAAACACATTGAAGTTTGCTTCACACCCGGCGAATATGCCTATTACAAAGATGAATTTGAAATCGTTGTTGTTATTGATGTATTAAGGGCTACATCAGCCATTTGTGCTGCATTTGACAATGGAATTGAAGCAATTATCCCTGTACCTACAGTTGAGGAGGCTTGGGAATACAAACAAAAAGGATATCTCGCAGGTGCTGAGCGCAAAGGTCAAATCGTAGAAGGGTTCGACTTTGGCAATTCACCTTTCTCCTATATGAAAGAAGAATTCAGAGGAAAAGAAGTTGTTTTAACGACTACAAATGGTACCAAATCATTGGATGTTGCGAAGGATGCAGAAATTGTTGTGGTGGGTTCATTTCTAAATCTGGATATTCTTTCGAAATGGCTTGCTGAACAAAATAAAAATGTTTTGTGTCTTTGCTCTGGTTGGCAGGATAAATTCAATTTGGAAGATACAATTTGTGCCGGTGCTATCTCAGATTACCTTATTTCAACAGGCCAATTCACTTCAGTAGAGGATTCATCGATTGCTGCCAAATATTTGTACCTTTCAGCAAAGGATAATTATTTAGGATATTTAAAATCTAGTTCACACAGAAGAAGATTAAAAAATTTAAATTTGAACGAAGACATTAAATATTGTTTAACACCCAACCAAACGGATGTTATTCCTATTTTAAAAAATGGCAAACTGGTCAAACTATAAAATACTCTTGTTCATACTCGCTCCCCTTCTTTTAGCTTGGGGAAGTCGTGAAATTCATATTGAAAAAAAATGGGGTTTTTACGGCCATAAGCGCATCAACAGAATTGCCGTTTTCACACTTCCTTCTGAGATGTTTGGCTTTTACAAAGAGCACTTGGAATATTTAACGGAACACGCTGTAGATCCTGATAAAAGGCGCTATGCCGTTGAAGGGGAAGCCCAATGTCATTACATCGATTTAGACCATTATTACAAAATTGGAGAAGATCCTTTTCAAATCGTACCAAAGCGCTGGACCGATGCAGTTGCCAAATTCAGTGAAGACACATTGCAAGCATATGGAATTGTTCCGTGGCACATCAACATTATGAAGATGAAATTGCAAAAGGCTTTTGAGACAAAAAATGTAGATCTTATTCTAAAATATTCAGCTGACATTGGACACTACATTGGAGATGCTCATGTTCCCTTACATACCACTGAAAACTACAACGGACAACTTTCTGGTCAAAAAGGCATTCATGGATTGTGGGAAAGTAGATTGGTCGAAATCAATGCTGAGTCTTACGATTATTTTGTTGGTAAGAGCAAATACCTCAAAAGCACCCTTGAGTTAGCTTGGGATGCCGTGAAAGGTTCACACCATGCACTTGATTCTGTTTTGCGAATTGAAAAAGAATTAACCGCTGAATTCCCGAGCGACAAAAAATACAGTTTCGAACAACGAGGGAACACTACCATCCCTGTCTACTCCTACGAGTTTTCCCAAGAATACCACAAACGCATGAATGGCATGGTCGAAAGAAGAATGCGTGCAGCCATCATTGCAGTTGGATCAATCTGGTATACAGCATGGGTAGATGCCGGTCAACCCGACCTGGGATCCCTTCAGAATGTGCCGCCATCAGCTGAGTTACTGGAAGAAATGAAAAGTGTTGACGAACAATTTCACAATGATAAGCACAAAGGCAGGATCTGCGACTAAAATTAGTTTTTGCCATTTTCTAATAAATGAACTCCAATGAAAAAACTATCTCTACTTCTAATTTTGGTGTTGATATGTTCCATAGCCAAATCCCAATTGCTTGACCATAAATTTCATGTTTATGCTCGCTACAGCATGGGTACTGTTCAAACCGTTGGCTACAGCAACTATTCCTTGGATGGGGAGATTCTTTTGAAAAAGAATTTTGGATTGAATTATAATTTCGATTACCAAATACGCAAAGATTCCATCAATCAATTTCATACAAGCATGGGAATCCTTGGCGCACCGGTTCTTTTTGGAATCGGAATTAGTAATGCTGTTGACAGCGATACAACGAGTTCAGGTGTTTTTGGAATCCTTGGTGGACTTATCTTATTGGTGCTTCCTGATGGTTTGAGTTACCATTATTCTCCTGCCTACAGATGGGACATATCGCCCTATGCGAACATACTAGGTCTTGATTTTATAAAAGACAAAAAAACGTCTGACTTTTACCTGAAATATGCATGCTCATTTGGATTGAAATCCACCTATTTATTTAATGATTTAATTACAGCCACAGCCTTTATTGAAACACGACAAGCAGCCCGATTCGGTTGGGGGTTTGGTGGGGGAATAGGACTTGGGGTTGTACTAGGACGTCACGATTCAGGAGAAATTCCACCAACAGAATGATACAAGTAGAAAACCTTTACAAAGAATTTGAGTTAACGCGTCAACAGCGCAAAGAACTCAATACAACCGATAAAAAAACAATTCCTGTAAATGGAATTAGTTTTGGTTGCGAACCAGGAAAGATCTTTTCGCTATTAGGTCCGAATGGTGCGGGAAAAACAACATCTCTTCGGATGTTAGCTACCATTTTTAAGCCAACTGCAGGAACCATTCAAATTGCCGGCGTTGATGCCGTGAAAAACCCTGCTGAAGCACGTAAAAAGATTGGATTTTTAACTGGATCAACAGGCTTGTACGCTCGACTAACTCCTAATGAATTAATTCAATATTTTGCTGATCTATACGCTGTATCATCCGCTGATTTTGCACAACGCAAAGAACGTCTTTACACGCTTCTTGATATGCATGATTTTCAGAACAAGCGCATTGGAAAATTAAGCACCGGAATGAAACAAAAAGTTTCCATATGTCGCACCATGATACATGATCCCGAAGTATTGATTTTTGATGAACCAACAAGTGGATTAGATGTCATCACGGCAGAAAACATTATCGAATTGATCAAGGATTGCAAAAATCAGGGAAAAACGGTGATTTTTTCGAGCCACATTATGAGTGAAGTCGATTTGCTTTGCGACGAACTCGCTATCATTCACAAAGGAAATTTATTGTTCGATGGCAGCATGGCTGATTTCAGGTCGCAGATGCAAGCTCCTAATCTAACTGCAGAATTCATTCGTATTGTTCAACAATCAACAACACCAGTAGTATGATCCTAAAGATTTTCCTAAAAGAATTAAAAGACACCCTCAGGGATCGCCGAACAATGATGACAATGCTTGTTATTCCTTTGCTATTGTTTCCTGTCATCATGAATGTTTTCATCACTGTTTCTGAAGATTTTCAGGTTGAAGCTGCAACGAAGAAGATCAAGATTGGTATGGTTGGAACGAAGGATAATTTAATCTACCGAGAACTCAAAGACATCCCTGAAGTCATTGGCAAAAAAGAAATCATTTTTTACCCAGACACCTTGACAATGTTGAAGGATCT
>CAISOQ010000455.1 GCA_903887095.1 uncultured Flavobacteriia bacterium | reverse complement strand
GGCCACTCCGCCAAAGGTTTTGTGCGAAAATGAAAATGTAAGAAAGAAGGAAAGCGGTACCATTAAAAAGCTAAACCGCTCGATCTGATCAAAAAAGATAAAATCAATCAAACCATAAATCAACCCCACACCCAATAACCACCAAAGCATATTGACCATTTTCTTTAAACGGATAGAAGATTTTAACATGCGGGCCCGAATACTCACTAAGCTCAATAAAAGAAGTAGTGTAAACAATGTTGCAGTGACAAAAAAGTCTGTTTGTTCTTTGTAATAATCACTCGCCTGTTGTAAAAAATTCAACTCTATTTTATGACCAGAATACCAATAATACGTTCCAGCATAAAGCAATGGTATTGAAAATCCAACCAGTGTAAGCAGTGTTTCCCTGAAGTTGAAAGGGCGAATGTTCCAAACCATGATTAAAACAAATGGTATCATTCCGACCATTGGTGGATGAAAACTAGCGGCTAAACCGGCAAATAAGGCCCCATTGAAGACATTTGCTCGGCCATCAGCATTTTGTCTTAACTGAAAGAACTGGTGAATCATTAAAATGATTGCGCTGTGAGCCAATAATAAGCCATCTAAACTATAAAAGGAATGATAAAAACTCATGAGCACAACATACAATAGCGACGACATGTAGTTGTTTCTTTCCAAGAATTCGTTAGCGTTATAAATCAAGTTTATACCGATTGCATTAAAACAAATAATTGTACCAGCTAAAAGTTGAGTTGCATTTGAAAAAAGCGAAGAACTATCTCCCCAAAAGCCCAAGTTTACAACTCCCGGATCATAGTGGTTCCCTGAAAAGTTATTTAGAAAATAGTAGAGCACTATAAACAGTGGTAACAGCAAAAGTACGCCTGCTCTATTCCCTGAAAACAACTTTACCATACTGCGAAGATAAGTAAAAGTGGTGCAATTGCAGTTGTTCATAAATTCTGCTTGAAAATTCATGAACACCCCTTGAAAATTTAACATCATCTTATCTATTTTCAATTATATTTGCGCGAATTAAAAGTTAAAACAACAACAACACTATATCGCTATGTCACAAGAGAAAACAAGATATTCTGATCCAGAATTAGCTGATTTCAAAGATCTAATCCAATTAAAATTAAAGGAGGCTCAAGAAGATTATACCTTGCTTGTAGGTTCGTTGTCACACAACGACGATCATGGAACAGATGATACAGGTCGTACCTTCAATATGATGGAAGATGGAAGTGAAACTTTATCTCGCGAAGAAGTTGCTCAACTCGCTGCGCGTCAAGAGAAATTTATTCAAAGCTTGCAAGCTGCATTGATCCGTATCGAAAATAAAACATACGGTATTTGCCGTGTAACGGGAAAACTTATCCCAAAGGAACGTTTGAAGCTTGTTCCGCACGCAACCATGAGCATTGATGCAAAGAATGCACAAAACAAGTAATTCTGTGAAGAAAAATTTAGTAATAGTGGGGGCCGTTGTGGCCCTCATTTTATTTTTAGACCAATTTATAAAGGTTTATATAAAGTCGCATTTCGCACCCGGAGAAACTGTTTCAATTTTTGGAGATTGGTTCGTTTTAGAATACCTCGAAAACCAGGGCATGGCCTTCGGCACAACCTTTGGCAATAAAATCTGGCACAAATTGGCCTTGAGCATCTTTAGAATTGTGGCGATCACCGGGATGACCTATTACCTCATCAAACAAGCAAAGCAAGGTGCGAAAAGAGAGTTGCTTATTGTGATTGGTCTCATCGTTGCTGGTGCAACGGGTAACTTGATTGACTCCATGTTTTATGATTTTGCTTTTCCATATGACCCATGCATGGGTTTTAACCATCTTGAAGGTTCGGGCGTGGTAACGGATTGCGGGATCTTTGGTGAGATTGAAACGCGTCACACGGGCTTTCTTTTGGGAAATGTGGTAGATATGTTCAAGTTTCAAGCCTTCTGGCCAGAATGGTTGCCTTGGCTGGGTGGGAAAGAAGTTTTTCCAGCCATATGGAACTTGGCTGATGCTTCGATTTCAGTGGGTGTAATCATGGTTTTTATTCGCCAGCGCAGCTATTTCCCCAAAGAAAAAGAAGCAGCTTCAGAAGAATAAAATTGCACTTTAGAATCGAGCTGTAACACCTCCCATTACCTGGAAGATTTGTACTGGGTAATTGTACCAGCGCATATAACGTTGCGAAGCAAAATTGTTTACTTGTAAAAATGCTGATATTCGTTTGTTGTAGCGGTATTCTAATCCAAGATTTAGATCGATGATAGTTCCCAATGGTTTTACAAAAAGCAGGTCCTCCTCTTTGACTCCATCTTCCATTTTATACACCAACGCATTTCTGCCGCCTTCAATATTCGCATCAAAATTTACAAGAAATTTGTCAAACAGATTGTAACTACCGCGCACAGTAGCTTGCCATTGCGGTAAATTCCAAGCATATGGTATATTGTTCAAATCATACGAGAAGAATTTACCAATAGCATCTATTTTCAATTTTTCCATCAACTGATAGGACAAAGATCCTTCTATTGTTGCCAGGTTCAAAGTGTCATAAACCAAATTAAATTTGTTTCCCGCAGCATAAAGCGTATCGGACACAAAAAATGCTTTGTCATTCATTTTTGCAAAACTCGCGCCTACGTTAAAACTTATGCGCTTGCTCAAAGTTCCTTTTATTCCACCATAAAGATCTATGACAGTATTTTCATTCCGCATTATAACGTTGGGCAACATGAATTCATTCTCGGATGTAAGGCTTTTAATTGACTGTTGTTTCAATCCTCCTTTGACACCCAGGTATGGAATGAAAATATCATTGAATAACGAATATTTCAACTCTGCAACAGGATAAATGTATACCCTTGCGCTGTCTACTGCGTCTACCGCAAGATCAACTCCTATGCGGGCACGAAAACGATTGTCTTTTGAAAAGGTTGAAATTGTGGGTTTTAAGTTAATTACTGTGTTGTTTCGAACAATTCCAGTATCTAGTGCTGAAAGGCTACTGTCACCTAAAACACCATATTTATAGCCGTTGTATCGCACATTTAGATCCACATCATAGATCTCCTTACCTCCTTTATAGGTTAATCCTGATCTAAATGCAAAATAATTTTCCATTGCTCGCCAATCAGCTAATGAATCAATAGATGACTTTTTGGATGAAAAATTATTGTAATCAATTCCTACTCTATAGTTAAACGTTGCGCTGTCTTTTTTGTGATAAATGAAATTAAATGTCCCGCCCACATCTTGATAACGCTGTGCAATCGAATCACGGCTAACTGTTTCTGTTGGAACTTGTAATCCGTAATAATGCAAACCTTGATTGTTATAATGAAGTTGGCTGCTTAAGGTATATTTCGTTTCGTTTAAACTGCCATACAGTCCACACTTCGTTCTATCAAATGTGGAAGGTGCATAATTTTCAAAGTTTCCAAATGAACTCAAATGCTTGACATGTGCTCCATAAACAAACTTTCTTGAACGCTTAGAATCGAAATAAATTTCGCCCAAGGGCATGAGCTCTGAACCGATACCTAATTTCACATACGTATTATAGAATTGATCCAGTAAAGCATCTGTCTTTATGGTTGCAGGCGGGATGTTTTCCACCTCAATTTTTGTTTCGCGCTGCACCACCAATAATGGATATTCAACAACATTAGTTGTTATCGTTGTGTCTATAATTTTTGGGCTTTCAATCATCCTGTAAGCAGGTTCAATTGTTCTGTTCCCAATACCAGGCAGCTGGATAACATCCTGACCATTTTGTGCAATTGTTACACCAACGATGAAACACGCGAGAATTGAAATATACCTTTTCATGATCAATTTTCTCCTTCTTTAACTTCAATGACTGTTTCTTGCTCCTTCTCAACTGCTTTCGGTGGGTTTTTTAGCTGCATCAGCTCATCCCATAATTCATTCGCCTCGGCCAACACACCGTCTTCCTGATCTGGGTAATGGTCAATAACGGATTTCAATGTTTGTTCTGCCTGGAAAAGGTCGTCTTGCGCCATTAACACTCTTGTTTGAAGGATTAACCCTTTTGCCACCCAATAATTGTAGGTTGGCTTCATCTTTAAAAGAGCGCGTATTTCAGCATCTGACTTCGTATAATTTTGCTGTTTGAAAGCCATTTCTGCCAAAGAGAATTTTGCTTCTGCCGCCCATACAGTTGTTGTGTTTTTTGTTATCCATTCCAAAGACGTTAAGGCTAAATCAAAATTATTAAGGTAGTAGTTGGACATTCCATTCGCGTACTCTGCTTCAAGCTTTATAGAGTTGGTTACTTGACTGCTTTGGAGTACTGCCTTCGCATACAATGCTGAATTTGTCCAATTTTCAATTTGATAATTGCAACGCATCAAACCTAACCTAGAATTGAAAATTACTGCCGGCTTTGAGCTAGTCTTTTCTAAACGATCATAATAGGGTATTGCCGCTTCAAAATCTCCATTGTTATAATAATGCTGTGAAACTCTAGACGACGCATATTCAGTGTATGAATTGTTCGGCAGTTCAAGCAACTTTTTATACGCCTCAACGGATTTCTCTTTGTTGCCTGTTGACTCGTATGAATAAGCTAAATAATACTGCGCATCTACATTGTATTTTCCTGACGGGAACTTTTCAAGGTATTTCTCAAGCAACGGAATAGCGGTAGAATAAGAACTGTCCCTGAATGCCTCAATCGCTGGTGAATAAAACAAGCCTTCTTGTTCTTCGTTGCTAATATTGGCACATGCATACTGTCCTGCAAGATCCGTTGCTTTTTCAGGTTGTTTCATTGCCGCGTATACATCCACCAAGCCTCTAACCGCTTTCTCACAAACACCCCTGTCTTCACCATGTGCTTCAAGTAGCTGCTTGTAGTCTGCTTCTGCTTTTGCATATTCCCATTTTTTATAATAAATGTCCGCTATTTCAATTTTGGAATTAACTACTAAATCAGAATTTGGATAATCAGAAATAACTTGTTCGAAGTAACGCTTTGCTTTGTCTAGATCTGCAATTGCCTTATAACTTAGCGCCACCTCATAGACAGACTGTAGGATATATTTCGAGTTTTTATAGTTATTAATGATATCTAACAGGTGCTTTATTTTCTCACCGATATTGTCTGAAAAACCATACGTTTTTGCCAAGTAGTAAAGCGCTTGGTCTTCAAATCCAGCGTGCAGATCCAGCGCTGATTGATAATAGCGGATGGCATTTTCATTTTGCTTGGTCATGTAATACCCATCGGCCGCGCGCATGAAACCGTCAACTAATTTGTTTTTGTTTGAAACAGCTGATTGACAGTACATACGAAATGCTTCGATAGACAATTCAATGTCCTGCTTTTTCAAATAGGCATAGCCTAAATTGTAATAGGCATCAGACTTTAATTCTCCGGCAGAAGGCAACGCAACGACTTCACGAAATAATTTGATCGCTTGATCCGTATTGTTCAGCCTGAAATGGGCATCGGCAATCCAAAATTTACTTTTTACTGTAATGGCTGGTTCAACCGGGTATTTTTCCGAAAGTTCAAATGATGTGATTGATTTTTGGAAATCCGCTCGTTGAAAATATTGGACCCCTTGGTTAAACGCAACTAATTGATATGCTGTTTTCAGTTTTGTGTCCTTATTATTTATTTTATCCAACGAAGCTAACGCTTTGTCATAATTATTCGTCGACGTGTATACGTTCACTAAGTATTGGTTGACATCGCTCTTTCGTGAAGAGGAAGGATATTTCTTTAAGTATTCCTCCAATGCCAGAACAGCCTCATCATAAGGGTTAATGTCCAATTTATAAGAAAGTACAGCGTAATTGTACAAAGCATCCTCCTGCAACATGGGATCACCCTCTGTTTTTGCAGCAGCTTCAAATGCAGAACGCGCATACACAAGTTTGTTCAGCTTCAAATAACATTCACCTATATGGTAATACGACGCTTGGGCAAGGCTGTCTTTTTCCCTCGTTACTTTATCAAACAATTTGACTGCCTTCTCATACTGACCACTTTTGTAATATGAATACCCTAAAGCATAGTCATCATTTCTAGTAGTGTTTGATTTTTCATAATATTCCTGCAAATACGGCACTGCCTCGTCGAATTTTCCAACACGGTAAAAGGCATCACCAATAAGGTGATTCATGTCATTTTTATTAAAAATATTCGTTGTATCCAAGATGGTTGGGGCATATTCTGTTACCTCTTTGTATTTCCCCTGCAAATAATAGATTTGAGCAATGTAGTATGGTGCCACTTTGGCAAAACTCGCCGTTGACTGAAGTTTCAAAAATCCATCTAAAGCAATTTGGTAGGACTTGTCCATGTAATTAATGTGACTAAAATAGTAGAGTCCGGGTGTTGCATATTGAGAAACGCCGTCCTTCACATCATGAAAAGCACTTCTGGCCTCCACAAAATGTTGTTCCTGAAAATTGGCATATCCTAATTTGAATAAATATTCTTCCTTGTTTTCTGATTCAACATCTTGTACGCGCAACAAATTCAACCAAACAAGGGCTTCCTTATAGTCTTTCTTTTGGTAAAAATATTTTCCAAGACGGAAAGAAATTTCATGCTTATAAATACTCTCAGGATAATTCTTATTGAAATCCATCAAAAGTTGAACAGCGTCGTTATTGAATAACTCAAGCGCCGAGATTCCTTCGTAGTAACGTGCTTTAACGTAAAGTGGGTCATTTGGCTTCTGCCATTCGTTGAGGAAATTCCTAAACTCGATCCTAGCGGCAGCGAATTGCTGTTTTTGAAACAACTCCTCTGCTCGGTAGAAATTTGCGTATTCACTGCTGTATTTTTCAGAAACCTGAGCAACAGCCTGGTAAACACTAAAGATCATGAGGACGACCAACCATCTCTTCATAGTACACTTCTTTTTAAACAAGTAAATTTACGGGTGTAGACAACCTTATATGAGACGGCGCTTAAAAGTTTTAAACGAGAATCTGTTAAGATTATTTCTTGTGCAAACCGCTCATCTCCTCAGGATTTTATGACCTTTACAATGTAAAAAATTACGTGTGAGCAAAGTCATTGACATCAAAAACGGAAAAGTATTCCAACAAAAGGCATTAGTACTCGAAGATGTTCATTTTGAACTTAATGCAACAGACTTTGTCTACCTCATCGGGCGAACAGGAAGCGGAAAGTCAAGTCTTTTAAAAACTATTTATGGCGAAATTCCATTGGTAGAAGGAGAGGGAACGATTGCTGGGTTTGATTTAAAAAAACTAAGGAAAAAAGACGTTCCGATGTTGCGACGTAAAATCGGTATTGTTTTTCAGGATTTTCAACTTTTGATGGACCGCACAGTACTAGAAAACCTTTTGTTTGTGCTAGGTGCGACGGGATGGAAAGATCGCGCTCTCATGGAAAAACGAGCAACTGATGTTTTGCAGTTAGTGGGGGTTGAATCAAAATCGAATTCAATGCCGCATACACTTTCTGGTGGAGAACAACAACGCGTTTCCATAGCAAGAGCGCTTTTAAATAAGCCAGAATTAATCCTTGCAGATGAACCGACAGGTAATCTAGATCCCGAAACATCAGAAGAAATAATGCGCCTGTTCATTGCTGTTACCAAAGAAGAAAAAACAGCTGTACTGATGGCGACGCATGACATGCGCATGGTGGAAAAATTCCCGGGTAAAGTTGTAAAGGTAGAGGCAGGAAGACTTATTGACTCCGTTTAATTTTGGATTTTAAACATCCGCCGGTTTTCTGAATTTCACTTCAAACAATTTAATCCAGTTCTTGCCAGTCAGGTATATTTTTCCATCATTGGCGGCAATGCCATTCAACACATCCCCTTTGCCTTTGCCTTCTTTTACTAGCGCAGTAGCATCAATTTCAGCCAACACTTTGCCATTGCGTGGATCAATCACGGCGATTTTATTTGTCATCCAAACATTGGCATAAATCAGATCATCGATGTATTCTAATTCGTTTAAGTAAGTGACTGGCCCTTGGTGCGAATACACTTCGATGGTACGCTGGATCTGGAATGTTTTTGGATCCCTGAACGTGATTCTTTCGGAACCATCAGACATAATCAATGAAGTGCCGTCATTACACAAGCCCCAGCCCTCACCAATATAAGGGAGATCTTTTTTCAACTCAAGTGTCTTTTTATTATACACAAAACACTTTTGTTCCTGCCACGTTAACTGGAAAACCTCATCACCAAAAATGGTAATTCCTTCACCAAAATAAGTTCCGTCAAGACCAATTTTTTTAATCACTTGCCCGCTAGTCAAGTCCACCTGTGCAACCATACTTGTGCCTCTTTGGCCTGTTCCTTCATAAAGTTGATTTTCATCAAACTCTAACCCCTGCGTAAAACTCGTTGGACTGTGCGGGTATGCTTTCAATGATTCCACTATCCAAATTTCTGGAACCACATCCGATAAGACCCGTACCATTCGTTCATCAAGGTAGGTGCTTCCGTCCTTCAGCGTTGAAAGAAGTCGAACGCTGCGCGTACCCAAACCATAAAACCCAGCGTTGAACTTATATTTAATGCTTTGACTCGGATTGGTCCAAGATTGAAAGGTGCTATCATTATAAATCAATTCTAATTTCTCAATATCGTCTTGATTTATTAAAATTTCCAGTTCGATCGTTTCATCCCATTTAGTGGCAAGGTTCTCTTTGAAGGAAAAAGTAGCTGGCATTGGAGCCTCTTCCGCACTCGTGTTTTGATTACCTTGCAAAAATGGTGATAGCACCATTGCAAGAATAAGCGCCACAACAGAACCAATAATCACATATTTTTTCATATTCTTCATACAACTAAATTCTCAACACTTTCAGCATCAATAGCATCGTGTGAAGCGGAATAAACGACAGTCCTTCCCTTCAACAAAATAGCCTGTGGTGATTGATGAGTAACTCCTGTCAAGCGAGCAACTTCATTTGATACCTCGCGGTATTTCAAAAGGTCTATAAAATAAATTGGACATTGTTCTTCGGAAAGCTGCCAATCACGATTAAATGTGGAAAGAGCCATGGAAGAGATTGAACACCTAGTACTATGTTTAAACAAAAGCACTGGTACTTCTTCTGATAAATCCATTGCATTGGCAAGGTCGCTCATGTTTTCAATAAGTCGCCATCTTTTTAAATCAGGTTGAGCTGTTGAAAATAGTCCCATATCAGATGCCGCTGGTAAATTGTTTTAGAAAACGGATATCGTTTTCAGAATATAAGCGTAGGTCATTTACACGGTACTTCAACTGTGTGATGCGTTCAATGCCCATTCCAAAAGCAAAACCACTGTATATTTTTGAGTCAATGCCACAAGCTTCAAGAACATTCGGATCAACCATTCCACAACCTAATATTTCAAGCCAACCTGTGTGTTTACAAACATTGCATCCCTCCGCATTACAAATGCTGCATGAAACATCTACCTCTGCACTTGGCTCAGTAAATGGAAAATAGGACGGGCGCATTCTTATTTTCGCTTTTTCACCAAACATTTCCTTGGCAAAATAGAGCAGGGTTTGTTTCAAATCTGCAAACGAAACATCTTTGTCAATATAAAGTCCTTCCACTTGATGAAAGAAGCAATGGGCTCTAGCTGATATTGCTTCGTTTCTGTATACTCTTCCCGGAGAAATCGTTCGAATAGGAGGCTCCGCATTTTCCATGACACGCACTTGAACAGAACTCGTGTGGGTTCTCAATGCCATTTCTTGCTCTCCTTTTTCTATGAAAAAAGTATCCTGCATATCCCTAGCAGGGTGTTCTGGTGGAAAATTTAAGGCAGAGAAATTATGCCAGTCGTCTTCTATTTCCGGACCTTCAGAAACGGTATAACCAATACGGTTAAATATTTCAATTATTTCACTTCTCACCAATGAAAGCGGATGACGAGCACCAATGGTTGAGGGCTCACCAGGTCTACTCAAATCTGCGCCATCTCTAGATTGATCTGCCGATTCCAGTTGCTCTTTTAATAAGGCATACTTTTCCTCAGCTTTAGCTCGCAACTCATTCACTTGTTGGCCAGCCTCTTTTTTTTCTTCGTTGGGTACTGATTTTAATAAGCCATAGAGGTCTTTTACAAGTCCCTTAGACCCTAAAAATCGAATGCGAAAAGCCTCTAGCTCTGAGGTGTTTGTAATGACAAACTGCTCTATTTCACTTACAACTTTTTCTATTTCAAGCTTCATCTTTCAATTAATCTCATGCTAACAATTCGTTTGAGCTGTAACTTTTTAGCGAGCTAAATTGTTTAATGGGCTCAACAAATACTGCAAATGCAGTTGCGAAGGTAAGAAATTGACATACAATGTTGTTAGAGTATTTCAAAATAAGTTTATCTTTGGGCTGCATGAATTCATCGCCTAATGAATAGGATGTTCAAATTGATCGCTGCTCTGTCTCTCATCATTTCCACAATAATGATGACGACATCTTGTAAAAACACAGATCCGTCTGTGTTGAAAATCTTTGTGCGTTCTTCAAGCAATGAATTATTAGAAGGGGCGCAAGTAGTCGTTATTGGTGATCTGCAATCCAATCCTCCAACGAATGCCTTTGTGGATACCTTAATAACAAATTCCTCTGGTTTCGTGGTATTTAATATGAACAACTATTTTGATGCAGCCAGCGAAGCCAACTCAACAGGATATTTTGACGTCATTGCTAAAAAGAATACCAAAAGCGGAAGCGGTTATGTGCGCTGTCGCATGCATCTGACCACTGTTGAAACTGTATTTTTATTGAATTAAGATTTTATACTATAAATACCACTATGAAAAAATCATTATTTTTTGTTTTCATCGCAGGATTAGGTCTTGCTCTTTCTTCCGGCTGCAGAAAAAAGGCAGATACTATTGCAATTATTAACGTAATGAATGTTGCGAACCAACCGGTATCAGGTGCACAAGTTGTGCTTTACGGCAAATCAACGACCAATCAGCCTGCTAATGTGGTGTTGTATGATACGACGCTAACAAACTCTGATGGAAAAGCAGTTTTCAACTTTAATGATGTATACCAATTAGGGCAAGCAGGCGTCGCTATTTTGAACATAGAGGCGACCTTGAATACTGCTATTGGTGAAGGAATTATCAAGGTGGAAGAAGAAACAACTTCAGAAGAAACCGTTTTCATTCAATAATACGAAATATAGATTACAAAAAAACGCCGCTAAATGCGGCGTTTTTCATATGTGCACAATTTCAGCTTCATCTACCAGCGGCTCTCCTTTCATTCGAAGGAAAAGTTGAATCAAAGCAATGACGTCTTTTTCGCAATACACCTTTATTCTTTCCAAGTCGCCGTCTTCATAAAAGACTCGAGCAACATCGGCTCCTGAGATGTCATCCTTCGGCGTAGGAATTTTAAATACATGACACAACAACGCCAAAGATGTGTATGCTTTATAGTCGCCAAATTTCCAAAGTTCCATAGTGTCAAAATGGGATATTTCCCAAGGTTTTTTCCCAGCAATATCCAAAAGAGATGGCAATTGCATGCCATGAATTAACATACGGCGGCAGATATAAGGAAAATCAAACTCTTTGGCATTGTGGCCGCAGAGCGCAAAATATTTTGTCATGCCATGATCATCTAGTAGTTGCTTGAATTGCCTTAACAACGTTTCCTCATCTTCATGATAAAAAGACTTTATTCGCATTTGTCTGCCTGTCCTAGTTTCATTGACAAAGCCAACAGATATACAAATGATCTTTCCAAATTCGGCCAAAATGCCTGCTCGTTCATTGTAGGCATCGTCGAATGTTTTGTCGTCTTTTACCAGACTTCTTGTTTTTGCTTCAAATAATTTTTTTGCATCCGCCTCTACATCTTTGTATTGGTATACCTGAGGGACTGTCTCAATATCCAAAAACAAAATCTTTTCTAATTGTACTTTTTCTAACATAATATGATCTTTCTATACTGAAGATAAGCAAAAAATTGCAGAATACGGATAATTAATCCAATTTTGCTGACGCATAAATACAATTAACATGGCTGAAGACCTCGTCCGCATTTCAGGAACGAAAGATGATATTTACGATGGGCTTTTTCCTCAGATCGTTGCTTTGATTGGCAACGAAAAAGATGTGGTGGCCAACTTAGGAAATGTATCTGCGGCGCTGAAGGAGGCGTTTGGCTTTTTTTGGATTGGTTTTTACCTCGTAAAGGATGGCGAACTGGTGCTTGGTCCATTTCAGGGCCCAGTCGCTTGCACAAGAATTCAAAAAGGCAAGGGTGTTTGCGGAGCCGCATGGAAACAAGAGCAAACGGTCCTGGTTCCAAATGTTGATTTATTTGATGGCCACATCGCATGCAGCTCCCTTTCTAAAAGTGAAATTGTTGTTCCTTTGTTTAAAAATGGTGAGGTTGTGGGCGTGCTAGATGTAGACAGTGATAAATTAGAGGCCTTCGATCAAATAGACAAGAAACACCTCGAAAAACTTTGCCAATGGATTTCAGGTTTGCTTTGAAATTGCTTCCGTTTTTGCTAGCCTTATCCTGTGCACAGGTAGGACAAATTTCGGGTGGAGAAGAAGATCTTGTAGCGCCTGAACCAGTAAAGACGGTCCCTGAAAATAAAACACTCTTTTTCAAAGAGCAATCTATAAAATTAGTTTTTGATGAGTTTGTGGAACTGAACAACCCTCAACAAAATATTATTATTGTTCCCAATGATGCCAAATTAAAAGCTTCCTTACACAAAAAAGAACTCGTGCTTTCATGGGAAGAAAGTTTGAAATCTAATACAACCTATGTAATCTACTTTAATGGGGCCGTAAAAGATGTAACTGAAAAAAACCAATCGCTTTTTTCCTATGTGTTTTCAACAGGTGCTCAAATTGACACACTACAGCAAGAAATTCTGCTACGTGATGCGTTGAATGGTCAGGCCATTTCAGATGCAACGGTTGGTTTTTATGCTCACAAAGACAGCCTTAAGCCTATTTATTTCTCATCTTCGGATGGATCTGGAAAGGCTTCAATGAACTACATGAAACAAGGTGAATATTACGTGAAAGCGTTCAAGGATGATAACAAAAACCTTATCGCCGATAAAAATGAGCTTGTTGGATTCGTGACTGATTTAGTTAAAATTCAAACGGACAATACGGACACGTTAATGATCCACATGTTTCAACCAGAAACAGAACAAAGTATTACAACGGTAGAATTACAGAGCCCTGGTTCTTTTTTAGTTAGCACATCGAATGCTGCTTTCAATCCCCTTTTTGATATCAATGACAAAGCACTCGATAGTATTCGTGTTCGAAAAATAGACGACAAACTTTTTAAATTATTTCCTGTTCAACTTGGCGCTGGAGATTATAAAATTCTCTTTTATGAAAAAGAAAATCAAGACTCTTCCACTGTTCGAACAAGTGAAAAAGATTGGTCAATGCCTTTAAAAATAACTTCCGCTTCGAAGGACGAAATCATCGTTCCTGGGGAAACTATTTCATTGTCAGTAAATGCTTTTTTAAAAACTATTGATACGTCCAAAATCTCTATTTACGATGAGAAGGACACTGTTAATCCTATAAAATACACGATTCAATTTGCGCAAGACATGCTGCAGTTGCTGCCTTCTGAAGAACTAAGTGGGGCGTTTGTTGTTACATTGCTTCCTGGTGCTTTGACAACTGAGGGAGGGGCATTATCAGAAGCCTTCTCAAAGTCATACAGGTTTAAATCAATGGAAGAATTAGGCATTATCCATGTTTCAATAAGTGGATTTATAGGGGGCCTAATTTTGGAATTAATGAAAGACAAAGGGGTGGTTGATGAAAAGCACCTTTTGGCAGGGAACAAAGCTACATTCGAAAATCTAGTGCCCGGCGAATACCAGTTGCGGGTTATTGAAGATGAAAATAGAAACGGTAAATGGGACAGCGGCAACGAAGTCTTGGGAGTTCAACCCGAAAAAGTTTTCTTGTTTACAAAACCAACCAAGGTCCGTCCAAATTGGGAATACAATCTAAAAATTAATCCGTCGGGTAATTATGAATAATGACAAATCATCTGTTCCCTTTTTCCAAGGCTGGAAGATCTGGGTAGGTGTTTTGATTGGGTTATTCGTTGTTGGACTTCTTTTTCTGCACTATTTAAATAGTCCCAGATTCATTCTGGCACCCATTGGTAATGGAACACATGCATGGATTGATGCCAATCACAATGGAAAAGTAGACATCGGATTAGAAAGTGATTTTGCAGTTTCTGCTTCAGGCAAGTATAAAAAAGAAGCTTTCTCAGATGCTTTAAAACAAATACACTGGTCTTTTCACTCACTCTTTTGGATCTGTTTTGCATTTATTTTTATGGCGCTTCGCGATCTGTTTTACATGATTCGTGTTCGCACACTAACAGGGCAATCACTTACCTGGAACTCTGCTTTTCATGTTATCATGTTATGGGAGTTTGCGTCGGCCGTTTCTCCGGGAGTAATTAGTGGTGCGGCTGTTGCAATGTTTATTCTTAAAAAAGAAAAAATCCCTTTAGGCAACGCTACCGCAGCTGTCATGGTCACGGCAATGCTTGACAACCTCTTTTTCGTATTACTGATTCCTTTCGTTTTTTTTCTTTTTGGGGGTGAACTTCTATTTCCGTCGGGAAATGTAAATATGAACAGTGCTCATTGGATTTTCTGGGGTGGTTTTTCAATTATCTCTGCGTTGTTTTTAATTTTCTTCGTCACTATTTTTATTTATCCAACGTTTGTTTCACGGGTGTTTCAATTCCTTTTTTCAATTCCTTTTTTAAAACGGTGGAGAAGCGGTGCGTTAAAGACCGCTGCAGAAATTGAGCTTTCTTCTAAAGAAATGAGGCGTTTTAGTTTCTTCAAATGGTTGAAAATAATTGGCGCAACCTTTGCAAGTTGGACGTCTCGGTTTTTGGTAATTAATTTTTTGTTAGCTGCCTTTGTTCCTCTTTATTTTAAAGAGCATGTTTTGATTTTTGCAAAGCAATTCATTCTGTGGCTGTTTATGCGAATGAGTCCAACTCCTGGAGGAAGCGGCTTGGCGGAATATGCGTTTGGGGAATTGATGGCGCCATTTGGAAAATCAGCGTTACTCATTTTGGGACTTGCATTTCTTTGGCGGATACTCTCCTATTATTCTTACCTGATTATTGGGGCAATTATTCTGCCTCGCTGGTTACGAAAAAAAACGAAGTAATTCGCCTTTAAAAATGCGGAATGCGGACGTGCACAGTATTAGACTTATAAAGTATACGATTTCTGGTAAAACCCAAAAAAATGTTATCCCATATACTAGCCCAAGCAGTGCCAAAAGAATACTGTTTTCTTTTAGATGCGCGTTCCACATGCTGCTCATGGACATTTTTTCATGTTGTTTTTGAGCAATAAACTCCATTTTGAAACGCTGAAAACCTACAATAAAAAGCAATGGTACCAGCAAATATCCCTGTTCTATTCCCAAATCTTTATAGGTCCAAAAAGCAACGATTTCCTTTTCAAAAGAAATTCCACGTTCAACGCATTGCATACTTAAATGGACCAACAAAACTGAAGTAGCCAGTAAAACAAGGCTCAAGAAGGGAGGAATTAAATTTTTTTGCCATTTCCCTCCTTGTACCTGAAGAATTTTTTTGCTTTTAAAGTACATAAACACTTCACAAGCAATAAGATCGAGCAAATAAAATAGTACTATGAAATATAAGTTCCAATTCCAAAAAAAATAACCCAAGATGGGAATTAATGCATCACCAAATGACTGTACATATTTTTGATTAACGCGCATTTTTCAGTTGATCGGCTCGTTCTCTGGACATTTCAAAATTTGGATCATATTTCAACGCTTTCCCATAGGATTGCAGGGCCTGAGAAACATCCCCTCTCTCTTCGTAACACATTCCTAGATTGTGCCATGCTTGCACGAAACGGGGCTCCGTCTGTAAGGCAGACTTGTAATAATAGATTGCGCTGTCAATTTCTTTATAGTTGTATTGTTTAATCACACCTATTTGATTCAGCGCTTGATAATACGCCGTATCCACTTGAATCATTTTTCTATACAGAGCGAGTGCTTTTGCTGGCTGATTAAACAATTGGTAGGCATAAGCAAGTGAAAATAACACATCCGGGTTTTTCGGCTGCAAACTAACTGCCGTGCGGTAATATTCTAAACAAATTTCATTGTTTTCGGATTGATAAAGAGATCCTAACATGAGATAAGCCTCAAAAAATTTGGGGTCTTGTTGAACAGCTGTTTCATAAGAAGACTTTGCCAAATCTGGCTTATTCAAAAATAAATAATTAGAACCCTTTAAGACATATGCATCTCTGTAACGTTTATCTATTCTTAAGGCCTTATTTATCAACTTAAATGATTCTTCAAAATCCATTTGTTGACTATACGTGGATGCAAGTGAAATTAATACTTTAGGATCTTTCGGGCGTTTCTTAAGTGCAAATTTATAATGTCTTTGGGCAGCCGAAACATCTGTTGTTATACTTCTGTCTGGTTTGTTATTTAGAATGTCGGCAAACAACAATCGTGCTTCTAAATTATTGCTGTCTATTCTAAATGCTTTAGCCCCATCCGCTATTGCTTTGTCAAATTCAAACGTCTTTAAATATCTGTTTCCACGCTCTACCAATAGATCCACGCTATCTGGATAAAGAACTAACAGGCTATCTATATCAATGGCTCCTATCGATGCTTTTTTGTTTTCACCACATGAACACAAAATAAAAAGGAAAACAACTGGGAAAAGGTATTTCATGGACTTTCTTATTCGAAGAACAAATTTAATTTAATTGCTTTGATTATGGTCTTTAGGTAGTGAATCATTCAAGAGTTAAATCTTTGATTGATTTATTATACCTTTGTGTCATGAAAAGGAATTTCATTTCATTGTTGTTAGTTGCGATTTTCATTTTAGTTGCAGAACAACTTTTCGCTCAAGGTTGCTCCCAGTGTCGACTCATGACCGAACAAGGAAGCGAATTAGATGAAAACTCATTTGGAACCAATATCAATTCAGGCATTCTGTACTTAATGGCAATCCCTTATTTGCTATTAATGTTTCTTTTCAGAAAAAAAATCGTTTCGCTATTCAAGAAGGGATTCGTTCAAAAATAACTAGAACCTGCTGTGATTACGGGTCTTGAATAACGCATGACTAAGGTTTGTATAAGACAAGGAAAACTCTATAGATCCGCCAGTATACGCTTTACGCATAGACGATACCGTTGCATCATATGAAACTCCTAATTTAAATCCTCTCCAATCAATTAGCACCGTCGGACAAAGCGCGTCTTTCAAACGGTAGAACATTCCAAAACCAAAATACGCATCCTGATTATACCCTGTAATTTTTGTTCCGTCCTTCAAACGATACTTCAAAAGGGTTCCGAAAATTGTTTCGAAATGGGGACCCTGAATAAATTGCACGGCACTTGCATCAATTGACCAATCCGACATTGCAATGTCTGAATTGATAGAAGTATGAATTACAAATTTGCGGTAGAGTCTTCCACCATCAACAGAATTAAATTGCATCATGGGTCTATTTAAATGATAGCCACCTATTCCGAATTGAACTTTAAAATTATCTTTTCTCTGAAAAGAATTTTTACTCGCATCGTAAACATACAAGAGCCCCGCTGATGCATCGATGTATCTGTAACCACTTAAACCATTGGACTCACCGGAAAGTAGCGATTGATCATATTCGTTTCCATTCCATTGAGAAGTAAAAGTTAGTGCGGTATAGTCTGCTTTTCTGCTAGCAAACCCTCCTTGAATTCCAGCAGAAAACGTGTGACCACCACCAACGGGCAAGATACCGCTCACCGTCAATGACCCCGCCTGTGTACCAAACTTTGAATCGCCTCCTATATCATTGTAAAACAGCGCGCCTATTCCAACGTGGGCTTTGTCTCTATAACTGTCCTTTCCAAGGTTAATATCTGCAGCAACCGAAGAAGTCATAAACTGTGTTCCTGCACCAAGCCACTGATTTCTATGATTAATAGTAACGCGCTCCCAGCCATCATAAACCCCAGCACACGCTGGATTTATGAGAAGTGGAGTCTGTGCTGTCTGAGAAAAATGAATGTCTTGTGCAAACAATGCTCCAGTTACTGCGAAAAAAACAGCGCTTAAAAGTCGTTTTTTCATGCTCATCGGATTAGCGTAATATTACCAGAACGCGTTTCGTCTTTTCCATCATCGAAACGCACCTCTAAAATATATGCATACACACCCGCGTTGCATGGCTGACCATTAAATGTTCCGTCCCAAGCAAAGTTTTTATCACTTGTATTCAAAATTTTATTTCCCCACCTGTCATATATTGACAACGTAAATCGCACAATATTCTTTCCAACGATAAGTGTTAGAGTTTCGTTTTCTCCGTCTCCTTGACCATTTGGTGAGAACCCAGTTGGAACGAAAATACCCTCTATGCAACCTGCGCCCGCCGGAATAGGGTCACATGGATCAAAAGGATTTGAACCATCAGCAATCTCTGTCACATCTAAAATTCCGTCTCCATCACAATCGGCACCAGACAATATTGGTTGTGAGATCAGCAATGAGTCATAAGAACAAGGATCATTCGAAATCGTTCCGCTTGTTGCCTCTGCTGCATCTGTCACACCGTCCCCATCTGAGTCTGTTTGACAACCTGGTAATGTATCGTCCGGGTCACAAGGGTCAAGAGGATTAGAGCCACCAGAAACCTCTTGTCCATCATTTATAGCGTCTCCATCCGTATTTGGATTTGTTGGGTCTGTGCCAGCGGCAGTTTCTTCTGTATTCGTTAATCCATCGCCATCTTGATCACATGGGCCTGCATTTGGGTTAGGTATACATGGATCTGTATTCGCTGGATCAAGTTCGTCGCTCACCTCATCTCCATCAGCATCAAGAATAGAAGGTTCTAATGCGTCTATAATTCCGTCTCCATCTGTATCCAGAGGAGAAGATGGATTTCCTCCTATTTCAGCGCAATCATTTTCTCCATCACCATCTGTATCAGGATTGTTTGGATCGGTGCCCGCAAGGACTTCATCTGTATTTAAACAGCCGTCTCCATCAAGATCTGGTGTTTCAGGAATAAAAAATGCCACAATGTTTTCTACGCCATTAATAGTTAAGCTATTTGAGTCAGAAGTGACAGGACTAACCAATGGACCCGTCGTATACTCCCAGTGATCAAATACAAAGCCGGGAAGGGGCCTTGCCACAAGGTTCGTTGCGACACCTCCAAAATATTGCGTAGCCCAAGGATAGCTAGGCGCCCAAATAGAATTTACCTTGATCTCACCAGAATTTGCGGGAGAAACATTAAAAGTAACATTGTACGGACCTGTTAAGTTATAACAGTCTATTAAACCCTGTTCAAGCGCAGCGCATCTATTATCAATAAACGTATTGAGTTGTTGCACCCTAGATTGCCAGCCCGCAAATGTACCCCCCCATTTTGAGACCTGACCGTTCATCTCTGGTGTAATTTCGTTCACCATGCTGTCGAGCAAAAAATGCATATAATCGCATGAAAAATACGTGTTCACCAAATCAATATACCGCGTAACATAATATTGCTCAACCCGCGGATTTTCATTGATTAATTTTTGAAGGATTTCAGTATGCCCTTGGCCTCCGGGATCAGGAAGATTTTCCACATTGCAAGGGTCTGCATTGGCACTTGGGTCAGGAATACCCGTATAATTTATATAATGGCCAAAAGTAGCGTCCATGTCCCAAAGTGTATACCGCCATTTTTTCTTGTCGCCCTGAGGGTCCATTCCTCTCCACCAAGCCGTGTTCCAGTTTAGCCAGTCTTGGTTGACAACATAAGAATTAAACATAAAATAATCACACATCGATTCCCAATTCAACAAGCTGTCGACGAAGGCAAAATTTGTGGCATTTCCCATGTTGTTTGATGCAATGTAAGCAACCAAATTATCCCATGAAGGTTGAGCATTAGGCGCGCCATATTCTTCCCATGTACCACCCCATGTTTTTAGATATTGAAGGTTGAATTTATCCTGATCAAAATAATATTCCGTGTAATCGTGATCATCTGCTTTTTCTCGTATTTCATATACGCCCCAATATTCACCATTCAAATAAACTACGCATGGCCTCCAAGTACGTTCATCCAGTTTCATGTCGGCTCGAATAGAAAGTGTATGTATAAAGGCATCGCGAATGTGAGCCCCATTTTCAAAAGAATAATTATCACTCGCTGCCGGCTTTAAAATGACTCTTTGAAAATTATCTCTTGTTTTTTCTGGAAAAATCTGATGCTCAAGCTCAGCAGCATAACCAAACTCATCACGCGTGATATAATCAAAACCTCTTTGATCGTAAAACCATGAATCATTTCCATGTTTATTGAATTCACCCTGGCCCTCATCAATAAACAACCCGTTATCCTCAAAGAGCTCAAAGGCTCCAACTTTTACGCTTCCGTTTTGATTGCCGTTTGAAACCAAATCAAAAACTTGTTGACTGCAAACAGAAACAACAGGAACCGTATGAGTTACACCAATAAAATAAGAGTTTGTTTCGATGAATGAAGGCTGATCGGCACCAAAGGCAGCGGCCCTAAGTACTGTTGTTGTTGAAATATTAATAGGCCCGGAATATACTGTTGATGTTGATGTAGGATTTGCTCCATTCGTAGTATATCTGATTGTTGCAGATGGGTCAGAACATGTAATCGTAACAGTTTGAACTCCCGCATAAAATCCCGGTGCTAAACTCATTACAGGCGTAGGAATATAAAAATTTTGTCCGCCAGCATTGTTTGAATTAGGCGTGGGTGTTGTAAAAAGTTTCCAGTCATTTGCGCCGTTGGACGACCTGCCAATCGAATGGTCGGCCTTTGTCATGTGGATCATTTTTAAAGAGTCAACAACTACTCCTGATGGATTAGTAAGAATTATCCACTCGTTAGAAGTTTGTTTTAAACTAAAGTTCGGGTGATACTGTGTTCCGCTCACCAAATTTCTTTTTGAGCAATAAATCATTTTGAACCCGTTTGCGGCAATTGATCCACTTGGGATTTGCCATTTCGTCAAGTTACTGGCTTTATCAGACAAATAATGTCCGGTTAAGTCTAAGGGAGCCGTCCCTGTATTATATAATTCTACCCAGTCTTCCCGCTCT
>CAISOQ010000454.1 GCA_903887095.1 uncultured Flavobacteriia bacterium | reverse complement strand
GTATTTTCCTCACAACAATAAATTAGAAATGATATGGACAGTTGTTCCAGCTTGTGTACTTGCTGTGATCATCATTTTAGGATTGAAAAAATGGAATGAAGCCACATCTGGAGCATCCAAAGAATCAATCCGAATTGAGTTGTTTTCAAAACAATTTGACTGGACGGCACGCTATTCTGGTCAAGACAACCAATTAGGGCGATTTGATTACAAACTGACAACTGACAATAATGAGTTAGGTTTATTAACAGCAGCTACGATTGATAGTGCTATTGTTTCTATGGAAAATGGACCTAATGGTATTAAAACACTTGAGTCCAAATTGAATGATAAGAAGCTCATGATGGTGCCTGAGGATCGTGAAAAAATGGAATTGGACTTATCTCGCAAGCAAAGAATGATTCGTTTGTTATACCAAATGAAAGGACGTCATGATTCGAAAATAGACAAAGCAGCTTGGGACGATATTATTCAAAAAGATACGCTTTATTTGTGTGTTAATAAAGAATATGAATTTAACTTCCGTGCTAAGGATGTAATTCACTCTGCATTTTTTCCTCATTTCCGTGCACAAATCAACACGGTTCCAGGAATGGTTACAAGAACAAAATTTACTCCGGACATCACAACAAAAGCGATGCGCGAACGAATGAATAATCCGAAGTTTAATTATGTACTAATGTGTAACAAAATTTGTGGTGGAGCTCACTACAAAATGAAAATGATTGTGGTTGTATTAGAAGAGAAAGACTACAAGAAGTGGTTAGCTTCTAAAAAGTCATTTAAAGACAACTATTTTGCTGCAGCTGCAGCTGCTCCAGCTCCTGCAAGTGCTGCTGGTGCTGATTCTACAATGGTAACAAAAGACACTACGAGTGTTGCAATGAATTAATTATTAATACTAAAAGAATAACAAGATGGCGGCAGTAACGCACGATTCACACGGACATCACGAGGCACATGGACACCATGATCACCATGATCACGGTCACCATGAAGAAAGTTTTGTATCCAAGTATATCTTTAGTGAGGATCACAAAATGATTGGCAAGCAGTTTTTAATTACTGCTACTTTTATGGGTATAGTTGCAATGCTTTTATCTATCCTATTTAGGATACAATTGGCATGGCCTGGTGAAGGTTCGGACTTCCTTTCATTCTTCTTAGGAGAAACATGGGCTCCAGGTGGTGTATTGAAAGAGGATATGTACCTTGGTTTGGTAACTATACACGGTACAATAATGGTATTCTTCCTTTTAACTGGAGGTTTATCTGGAACCTTCTCGAATCTTTTGATTCCTTTGCAATTAGGAGCAAGAGATATGGCGTCTGGTTTCTTGAACATGTTATCGTTTTGGTTCTTTTGTCTTTCTTCTATAATCATGTTTGTGTCTTTGTTTATAGAGACAGGACCAGCTATGGCGGGATGGACGGTTTATCCTCCACTTTCAGCTTTACCACAATCAATTTCTGGTAACGGTTTAGGTATGACAATGTGGTTATTTTCAATGGCGATATTCATTGCTGGATCATTGATCGGATCATTGAATTATATTGTAACGGTGCTTAACTTGCGTACGAAAGGAATGACAATGACTAGAATGCCTTTGACAATCTGGGCTTTCTTTGTAACAGCAATCTTGGGAGTTCTTTCCTTCCCTGTTCTTTTGTCAGCTGCTTTGTTGTTGATTATGGACCGTTTGGCTGGAACTAGTTTTTATCTTTCTGACATCATTGTGGGAGGTGAAATGTTAACAAACCATGGTGGTTCACCGATATTGTTTCAACACTTGTTTTGGTTCCTAGGTCACCCGGAAGTATACATTGTATTATTGCCTGCGCTAGGTTTATCATCAGAAATTATCGCTACTAATTCTAGAAAACCGATTTTTGGATACAGAGCGATGATTGGATCAATCTTAGCAATTGGATTCTTATCTTTCATTGTATGGGGTCACCATATGTTTGTAACAGGTATGAACCCATTTATTGGTAGTGTCTTTGTATTCACTACCCTACTGATTGCAATTCCATCTGCAGTTAAAGTGTTTAATTACATAACAACTTTATGGAAGGGATCATTGGTTCTAACTCCTGCGATGCTTTTCGCAATAGGTTTAGTTTCAACATTCATTACGGGTGGTGTTACAGGTATTATTCTTGCTGATTCAGCATTGGATATAGCTATTCATGATACGTACTTTGTTGTAGCTCACTTCCATATTGTAATGGGAATGTCAGCTGTATTTGGAATGTTTGCGGGTGTTTATCACTGGTTCCCTAAATTGTATGGTAGAATGATGAATACACGCTTAGGATATGCTCACTTCTGGATAACAATTGTAGGTGCTTATGGTGTATTCTTCCCAATGCACTTTGTAGGATTAGCTGGTGCACCTCGTCGTTACTATGATTATTCAGTCTACAATGAGTTTGACACAAATTCGTATGAAATGATTATGGATTTAAATGTGATAGTTACAGGATTTGCAATCTTTGCTGCATTAGGTCAGTTGTTATTCTTGTTCAATTTCTTCTACAGTATTTACAGAGGTCCAAAAGCACCTCAAAATCCTTGGAATTCTACAACACTGGAATGGACTACTCCTGTAGAGCATATCCATGGTAACTGGCCAGGGGAACTTCCAACAGTGCACAGATGGCCTTACGATTATTCTAAGCCGGGAGCTGAGGAAGATTTCATTCCTCAAACAGTTCCATTAGCCGATGGAGAAGAGGAACATTAATAGTCTCATAAATAATAGTGCAAAGCCTTCTGTCTAACAGAAGGCTTTTGTATTTTTGTAAGTATGACGGATAAGGACGAATCATTCGATTACAGAGAAGAAGCTTCACAGAATTCTGATCAAGAATATGATAAAGTTTTACGTCCAAGAACGTTGAGTGATTTTGCAGGTCAGCCTTCTGTTGTTCAAAATTTAGAAATTTTTGTAAAAGCTGCAAAATTACGTGGTGAATCTTTAGATCATGTATTATTGCATGGACCTCCTGGATTGGGAAAAACAACGCTGGCAAATATTATTGCAAATGAATTAGGTGTCGGTTTCAAAGTAACAAGTGGACCTGTATTGGATAAGCCTGGTGATTTGGCTGGTTTACTTACCAACTTAAATGAAGGCGATGTTTTGTTTATTGATGAAATACACCGTCTAAGTCCTGTAGTTGAAGAATACCTATATTCTGCAATGGAAGACTACGTAATCGATATTTTAATCGATAGTGGTCCAAATGCGCGCAGTGTTCAAATTACTCTTAATCCTTTCACTTTAATTGGAGCCACCACTCGTTCTGGATTGTTAACCTCTCCTTTGAGAGCGCGTTTTGGAATTAATTCCCGATTGGAATACTATGATAGCGAAACGCTTACTGCTATCGTTGAACGATCATCTGGTTTATTGTCAATTCCTATTGATGAAGAAGCAGCGTATAAAATTGCAAGTAGAAGTCGTGGCACACCCAGAATCGCAAATGCGCTGCTACGAAGAGTGCGTGATTTTGCACAGATAAAGGGCACTGGTATTATTGACGAAGCAATTACTTCTATTGCACTTAGCGCATTGAATGTTGATGAAAGCGGTTTGGACGAAATGGATATACGTATTTTGAAATGCATCATTGAAAAGTTCAATGGAGGCCCTGTTGGTTTAACAACTATCGCGACAGCAATTGGTGAAAATGCAGGTACATTGGAAGAAGTATATGAACCTTTTTTGATACAAGAGGGGTTTTTATTGCGAACACCACGAGGCAGGAAAGCAACTGAGAGGGCATTTCGTCATTTAGGAAAGGATTTAGGCTGGACCCAGGGTGGATTATTTTAAATGGCAAATCTGTTAAAAATAACACGGTCTCACTCAATTAAACAGAAAGCATCTGAATTAGGATTTTTTCATTGCGGAATTTCACAAGTTACATTTTTGGAGCAAGAAGCTAAACAATTGGAAGAATGGTTGAAACATTCTCACCAAGGGAAAATGGCTTACATGGAACATCATTTCGATAAACGATTGAATCCAGCTTTGTTAGTGGAAGGGTCTAAAAGTGTGATCACATTGCTATTTAATTATTATTCAGAGAAGAAACAACTTGACGATACAGCACCCAAAATTTCTAAATATGCATACGGGGAAGATTATCATTTTGTTGTCAAGGATAAACTAAAACAATTGCTTGCGTTTATTCAGTCGACAATTGGTGAGGTGCATGGAAGAGCATTTGTTGATTCAGCTCCGGTCATGGATAAAGCATGGGCAAAAAAATCGGGTGCAGGATGGATGGGCAAGCATTCGAATATCATTAATAAAGAACAAGGGTCTTTTTTCTTTATTGCAGAATTAATTATTGACCTTGAATTGGAACCGGATGGACCAATTAAAGATTATTGTGGCACTTGCACTCGCTGTATTGACGCATGTCCAACGGATGCAATCGTTCAACCTTATGTTGTTGATGGATCAAAATGTATTTCATACTTGACTATTGAGTTGAAGGATGCATTATTGCCAACTGAATTTCGCCAAAAAATGGACAATTGGATGTTTGGCTGTGATATTTGCCAGGATGTTTGTCCATGGAATCGTTTTTCGAAAGCACATAATGAACCTCGATTCGAACCTCATCAAGATTTATTGAATCTACAAAAGCATGAATGGCATGAATTGACGGAGGATCTGTTCAATGAATTATTTAAAGTGAGTCCTGTGAAGCGAACGAAATACGAAGGACTGAAGCGAAATATCAAGTATTTAGCAGATTAAGCAATAAACAAGCTGTTTTTTTGTAATTTTCTTTTCTAAACAAAAGATGCATGAAACCTGAAGAGCTATCGGAAACGAGTGTTTCCTTGAGTATGCAACCTTATAGTGGAGCATGGACAAAAGAAGAGGCTGCTCACTTGCTAAAAAGAACGTTATTGGGGCCCACAAATCAACAAATGCTTGATGCTGTGAACAATGGAATGAATGCCACTGTAGCGACTTTACTTTCCATTAATCCAATTAATCAGCCATTAACCTATGATCCGTTTGAAACAATTTCACCAATAGGAACAACATGGATAAATAGTGTTTACCCTTCAGGAACAATTGCGGCTCAAAATGTGGAAACAGCAAGATTAAAGTCACTAGGTGCTTGGGTCATGGAACGACTGAATAATCTAGAGGTGTCAATAGCCGAAAAAATGTGTTTATTTTGGCATAATCATTTTGCTGCTTCAGCAACGTCTGATTCACGAGCGACATACAATTACCATATGTTGTTGCGTTCACATGCCTTAGGTAATTTCCGTCAAATGGTAAAAGATATTACTATAGACCCTTGCATGCTCTTGTTTTTAAATGGGGCAACAAATAATGTGTATAGCCCGAATGAAAATTATGCACGAGAATTATTGGAACTTTTTACAATTGGAAAAGGACCCCAATTAGCTGCAGGGGATTACACAAATTATACAGAAGAGGATGTTGCAGCAGGTGCAAAAATTTTAACTGGTTATACTGTTGATGGTTTAAGAAGTACAACTTTGCCATCCCCAATTGCGGTATATTATTCTGTGCTGCATGATAATTCTATAAAACAACTATCATATCATTTCAACAACGC
>CAISOQ010000453.1 GCA_903887095.1 uncultured Flavobacteriia bacterium | reverse complement strand
GTGAAAATGTAAAACAAGCAAATTGGGGAGATTACAATACGGAGCGCTTTCCTCAAACACGCATGGGTGTTGAACAAGTATTTTACGATGGATTTTCTAGAGCAAAAGTTTATCAGAAAGATTGGGAAGACTATAAAAAAGGTGGAAAGCACCACAAATCGCCTCCAAGAAAAGACCTAGAATTAGAAGTCTTAGGCGAAATAATACGATCAGAACGATTTATTACCTGCCATTCCTATGTGCAATCAGAGATCAATATGCTTATGCACGTTGCAGATTCCATGGGTTTTAAAATCAATACATTTACACACATCCTTGAGGGATACAAGGTTGCTGATAAAATGTTGCAGCATGGCGTAGGTGCCTCAACGTTTTCTGATTGGTGGGCTTACAAATTTGAAGTCAATGATGCTATTCCCTACAATGCTGCACTTATGACACAAATGGGACTACTTGTTGCTATCAACTCGGATGATGCTGAAATGGGAAGAAGACTGAACCAAGAAGCGGCCAAAGGAATAAAATACGGCGGCATGACGGAAGAAGATGCATGGAAAATGGTAACGTTGAATCCCGCAAAACTTTTGCATTTAGACGATCGAATGGGTTCTGTAAAAGTTGGAAAAGATGCCGATTTAGTTCTTTGGTCAGACAACCCACTTAGCATTCAAGCGAAGGTGGAAAAAACCATGATTGAAGGTGTGTTTTATTACGAAGCATCAACAGAAAATCTGATGCGTGCCTCGAATCAAAAAGAAAAAGCACGAATAATTTCCAAAATGCTTGAATCCAATGAAAATGGTGAAACATCGAAACCATTTCAAAAACAAAAATCACGACATTTCCATTGCAACACCATGGGTGAAGAAGGAAGTGAAGAAGAAAATATGCATTGATACCATGAAAAAAAGAATCCTTTATACTCTCCTCTTTCTTTGTGTTTTCCATTCAGTGAATGCGCAAACAAAGAGTATGCTATTGCTCAATGGCTTTTTACATGTGGGCAATGAAAAGACAATTGAAAGTGCAGCTGTTGGGATACGCGACGGGAAAATTTCACTTGTTCGAAATGCGCTCGCTTACTCATTTAGTCGCGAAGATTGGGACACAATCATCGATCTGAAAGGACAACACATTTACCCAGGTTTTATAGCAGGGAATTCCACATTAGGATTGACTGAAATTGATGCGGTTCGAGCGACACGTGATTACTCAGAAGTAGGTGAATTTAATCCACACATTCGATCACAAATTGCGTACAATGTAGAATCTAAGGTGATTAGCACCGTCAGAACAAATGGTATCCTTTTGACGCAAGCCACTCCGCGTGGTGGACAAATATCAGGTACCTCATCGTTGATGTCAACAAGTGGATGGAACTGGGAGGATGCGACTATTTTAGCTGATGATGGGATCCATGTCAACTGGCCATCGAGCCTTGATGGTGGTGGTTGGTGGGCAGAGCCTTCTCCAAAAAAGAAAAATGAAGCATACGAAAAGGAAAAACAGTCTTTGACCGACTTTTTTGCAATGTCCAAATCATATGTCGAAACAGCTCAAGACAAACGAACAGACCTTCGATTGAATGCCATGAGTGAATGTTTTGTTGGTGAAAAACGCGTTTATTTTCATGCTGACGACATTCAGCAGCTACTTGACATTATTGATTTTGCAGTAAAATTCGATTTGAAATATCCCGTAATCGTGGGTGGATATGATAGTCACTTGATTACACGTAAACTAAAAGATGCAAAAATACCAGTGATGTTAAACAGAATTCATAGTCTTCCGGAAAATGAAACTGATGCGGTTGATCTTCCATACAGAATTCCGGCACTCCTTCAAGAGGGCGGTGTGAAATTTTGCATTCAAAATCATGGTGAAATGGAAGCAATGAATACACGAAACTTGCCTTTTCAAGCCGGTACTGCGCAAGCTTATGGTTTAACTGAAGAACAAGCAATTCGCAGTATTTCATTGAGCGCATGCGAAATAATGGGTATTGGCAAACAGTATGGCAGTATCGAAGAAGAAAAGTCGGCCACGTTGTTTATTTCTACAGGAAATGCTTTGGATATCCGAAGCAATAACATCACATTGGCCCTGATCAATGGCCAAATGATCGATTTGACAAATTTTCAGGAAGAACTTTACAATCGCTATTCCAGCAAGTATAAAAAATAACAAAGGGGCCGAAGCCCCTAAGATTATTGAATAACAATTTTCCTAGACCAACTGGCGTATTTGCTCTTTAAGAACAACAGATAACTTCCCGCAGGCAAATCTTGAATATCGAGATTCATTGTATTATTACCAGCCCAATTCCAAGTTTTTACACTTCGGCCAGCTAAATCATGTATTGCTAACGCTTCAACCTTCATGCTTGGATCAATTTTTACGCGAATGAAATCATCAGAAGGATTTGGCGCAACACTCCATACAACTGACTCAATAGCATTCAAACCTAGTCCTACGCTCAAAGGTGCTGATTGATAAGCACATCCAAATGTATCTGCAATTTCTACAGAATAAGCTCCAGAGGCTATGACTGTTATTGTACTATCGACAGCTCCAGCAATAGGATTTCCATCTAGCATCCATTGAATGGAGAAAGAAACAGGCACGTTGTCTACAATTAAATCACTATTCACATCAGATGATACAACTGGATTCACATTCGGACTGCAGTATACCGCTCTAAGGGTATCAGAAAAACTTACACAGCCATTTTGATTAATTGCAATAATGTAATAATCTCCTGAATTCGTCACTAAATAGTCAACATTTGTCCCCGCAGTAATGGGGCTTCCATTAAAATACCACTGGTAACCATATCCAAGATCCTGTGTTGAAAGCGTGTGACTCAATGAATCGTAACTTATGACCGGATTTGGTGGGTAACCATAGACATGAACCGTATCTACAGATATAACCGTTGGTGTTGGATAAATGGTCTGATTTGCAACAGTATAATTGATTGTCGCACCAGATCCTGAATCACCTCCGCTCACTGCGCATCCATTGCAGCCACTCAACATGACCGTATGGTTTCCCATAAAATCATCCGCACCAAGAACGATGTCACTTGCGTCGGACTCAATTACTTGAATAACATAGGAATTAGATGTATTCATTACAATATTAGTAGGAAAACTCACTGGTAAACTAGCGTTTGTTATGATACTAGAGTTGTAGATGGATGTTCCATTCTCTAAGACCTTAACAAATACATCTGGATCTTCAAAAGATGGGAAACCTTCACCGTAATTAGACATCGAACTAACAGTCACATTTGAAAGTGTGTAAACCTGAATAGTATCCAAGTTAGAATATGCCGCATAGTGCACAACATAGTCT
>CAISOQ010000452.1 GCA_903887095.1 uncultured Flavobacteriia bacterium | reverse complement strand
CAAATCCGCTGTAAACCCAATTGTTCATTGTCGTCCAAAGCAAATAAACTTGGGGGTCTCTTGCCTCCCATTTTACCAGCATTTCTTTGGCTTCTCGCAGCAGGGATGTCTGATTTTTAGCGAGGTCTTTGATTTTATCATCCAAACCTTTGATGGCCTTCTCGTCCTTCCCTTCTTTCGCAAGTGTCAAACGCTCAAACTCTTCCTTCACTGCAAGTGCATAACCATCAAACTTTCCTGCTTCCCACTCTTCAATTACTGACTTTGCTTCAGCATTGAAATGCTTATCAAATTCCACATAATATTTACCAACAAGTTTATCGCCCTTTAAGCCAGTATTTTCAGGTGTTTCTCTTTCTCCTTTTTCATTTAGCTGAGAAAACTTCTCCCATGCCAACATGCTTTTACAGATGTGAATACCACGGTCATTGATAACTTGTGTCTTAATCACTTTATGGCCATTTGCTTTTAAAATTTCAGCAACTGAATAACCAAGAAAATTATTTCGAAGGTGACCTAAATGAAGTGGCTTATTTGTGTTCGGCGATGAATACTCAACCATCACAGTGGATGCAGAGTTAGGAAGAGCGTAACCGTAATGTTGTGTTTTTTGAATTGCATTTAATTCTTCAACCCAATATTCATCAGAAATCATCAAATTCAAGAACCCTGAAATAACTTCGTAACGCGAAATAAAATCGGTGTTTTGAACCAGAAACTCGCCAATTTTAACACCTGCTTCTTGCAGATTGCAGCGCAACATTTTTACAAATGGAAATATAACCAATGTAAGATCGCCTTCCAGTTCTTTTTTTGTTTTCTGGAATTGGACCAACTTCTCTTCAACTATTGTCCCGAAAAGCAATTCAGAATTTTCAATCAGAAGTTTCTTGATTTTTTGCTCCATTATTTCTTTGAATTTAAAACCACTGATTCGATTAGTTCAAAGGCCACTTCGGCCATACGATTTAACTTTTCATCTAAACACGGATTCACCTCTACAAATTCCATGCATACCGTTTTTGGTGATTGCATGAGTCCTTGTAAAATTTCTTTCGCCTGTTTCGGCATTAACCCATTTTTCACAGGCGTTCCCGTGCCATATGACGTTGCCTTGGGATCCATTGAATCTACATCAAACGAAACATAGATGAAGTCACAATCTTTTAACCGATCCAGTGTCTTTGAAACAATTGTTTTTGTTCCAAGCTGATTCACCTCTTCAACCTTGTAGTTTCGTATACCGTATTTTTGAATGATAAAATCTTCTTCCGGCTCCGTGTCTCGAACAGCTATAAACACAAGATCTTCCGTATTTAATTTTGGTCCTTTAACACCCATATTTTTCAGATCTGCCCAGAGTTTCGCCGTATTTTCGGGAACATTGTTCAACTTGGATTCTAAATTATCTTCATTCAATGCAATTGCCAATGGCATACCGTGCATATTTCCTGAAGGTGTTGTATAAGGTGTATGCAAATCGCCATGTGCATCGATCCAAACAACGCCTAACCGCTTATCCGGGTACGTTTTTTTAATTCCCGCGATTGTACCCGCAGCAGAACCGTGGTCTCCGGCAATAACAAACGGGAAATCGCCATTCTCCAATATTTCTGCAACTTTGTTTGAAACACGCTGATGCACTTCAATCAATCCTTCGATGCGCTGAGCACATGCATGGTCCGTCGGAGAATCAAGCAAATCATTTACTTCTCCAATGTCTTCTTTCTTATAGTTTGAGAAAAAAGTATTTTTTAGAGATCTGGCTGCTGTAAAAATCGCCTCAGGCCCCAGTGAAGCTCCTCTTGTTCCGGCAGCAATCTCAGATCTGTTTATAACAAAAATGGTTTGTTTTGACATAATTTCTTGTTGTGCCGCAAAATTAGCATATTTCCCAACAACTGAAAGTGAATTGATTTTTGTAACCAACGCAAAAGTCCTTGTTTAATGTATGTAGTTTTACAAAAGAAAACTGTATTCAACGATGACTTTGAAACAACACATAGTACAAATATCCCTTCTCTTCTTATTGGTTCCACAATCAAGTTTGTTCGCGCAGAAAAAGAAAGATGTAT
>CAISOQ010000451.1 GCA_903887095.1 uncultured Flavobacteriia bacterium | reverse complement strand
TGATATGGCAAGAATTCGTACTATAAAACCAGAATTTTGGACTGACGAGAAAATTGTAGAACTCAGTCCGTTCTCAAGGCTGCTTTTTATTGGTCTGTTGATTGTTAAATGGAAAATTAAACACGTTCATTTAACGTTTTTAATAAGTTATGGAGTTTGTATTCTTTTTGCTTTTAATGCCTATCGAATCACTCCAAAATTTGATCTTGGTAAAACCCTTCAAAAAAAACAGCTTGATTTTATAAATGTTGCCAGAGATACAAAAGCTGGCAGTGCCATCACTGTAACTCGGTTGGATGGGTCATTCATTAGCTGTTTGAAAAGTAGTCCAGAAGCACTGGCAAATTGTATCTTTAGACCGCTACCTTGGGAAAGTAATTCAATCTTCGCTTTGTTCGCTTCTTTTGAAAATGTAGTAATCATCCTACTAATCATCTTAGCAGGATTGTATTCTAAAAAGCCTACAGATGAGCAAAAACCATATTTGTATTTCTCTTTTTATTTTGTGGTTTTATTAGCTCTTTTAATCGGTCTGACTGTCCCTGTGTTAGGAGCAATTGTGCGATACAAAGTCCCAGCAATGATTTTTCTCGTTTCGTTCCTTTTACTCTATATTGACAAGGAAAAATTACTTTTAAACCTGAAAAGAATAATCAAATGAAAAACTTAAAAACGGCCTTTATTACAGGTGCAACTTCCGGTTTTGGGGAAGCGTGTGCGAAAACATTTGCTGAAAATGGCTGGAACCTTGTCATAACGGGAAGAAGACATGATCGTTTGACCAGCTTAAAAGAAGAGCTTGAGATGCAATTCGGAAATGAAGTAACAACACTTTGTTTTGATGTAAGAAATCAAGAAGAAGTCAATGAGGCAATCGATAAATTAAAAGAAAAAGCAGATCTATCCATTGATCTTTTGATTAACAACGCAGGTTTGGCTGTTGGTCGTGGCCCAATTCAGGATGGATTAACCGATGATTGGGAAAGAATGATTGATACAAACATCAAAGGCTTGCTTTATATGACAAAAGCAATTGCTCCTTTCATGATTGCACAAAGAAAAGGGCACATCATTAACATTTCAAGTATTGCAGGAAAAGAAGTGTATCCAGGCGGCAATGTTTACTGTGCTTCAAAATTTGCTGTTGATGCCTTGTCAAAATCCATGAGAATCGATCTTGTTGAATTCGGTATTAAGGTTACTAATATTGCCCCAGGAGCTGCAGAAACAGAATTCTCATTGGTACGTTTTAAAGGTGACGAGGAAACTGCCAAAAATGTATACAACGGATTTGAGCCCTTAAGCGCTGAGGATATTGCTGAAACAATTTATTTTGTAGCGACACGACCGGCACATGTAACAATTAACGATCTCACCATAATGCCAACGGCGCAAGCTTCTTCCACGGTTTTTCACAAAAAATAAAAGGAAGCCAAAATTGACTTCCTTTTAATATCGAAAAAGTTAAACTCTTAATTTTCGTTTGTTGCAGGCGCAACATTGATAGGTGCATCTGGTAAAACAGAACCTTTAATTGTAAGGATTATCGGTTCAGACACGTTAGATGACACGGTAATTGTTTTGGTAAATTGACCTACTCTTTTTGTATCATATTTTACAGAAATTGT
>CAISOQ010000450.1 GCA_903887095.1 uncultured Flavobacteriia bacterium | reverse complement strand
TGTATGTTTGTGTCGGTGAAACGGTAATTGAAAAATTGGGTAGCTATGTTTCTGATACCTATCCAACGGATGCGAATCAAAATTTTTGGCGCTTACCGAACGTTATCGGTATAAAAGCCAAGCCTTAGGAAGTTGCTGTTAGGGAAGCGTTTTGAAAATGCGGTCCCATAATCTTGATGACACACCAAATGCCTTTTCCGGTTCTTTGTAATGATGCAACAAATGGTGGTGCCACAGCTTTTCAAATCCTTTCGGCGCACGTCTTGTATGCACGCTGTAATGAATGAAGGAATACAAAAGGTATCCTAATTCGAATCCTGGCAGAAAAAACCAAGTCAAATTGCCCAGAAACAAATAAAACATTCCGAAGAACAGACCTAAAAATAGAAGAGCAGGTACTAGAGGCATGAAAAGGCGGTTGGCGTCATTGGGAGTACTATGGTGGTAGCCATGCATCGCGAAGTGAAACGCCTTCAACCACTTGCTATCTCCTTCAATATGAAAAAGATAACGGTGCAATAAATACTCTGCTATCGTCCAAGTTATGATTCCCAAAACAAATACAGATAAATGAGTTGTTGTTATTCCTTCAAAGTTGTTTTGTGTGTTGCCAATCCAAAGTTGACATCCAATGACAAACAGATGAAAGGTTACCATCATTTTGGGACCACTTTGCGATAACAATTCCAATACTGGATTTTGATACATTCTCCGTTCTCTCTTTAAGCTCATCGTTTTTTTCGACGAAAATAAAGCGTCTTAGAAAGCAGAAGTTTCGCTATCAACGCACGACATTAAATTCTAATTGAACTGTATCTATCCTTCAATGAGCTGTAAACTTCATGCCATCATAGGCCAGGAAAACATTTGGCGGCAAGATCTTTTCAATTTCGTCATGACACCCGAACAGATGCGAAATATGCGTTAAATAAGCTTTCTCTGGATTTACTTGATCGATAAAGGCGAGCGCTTCTTCCAAATTAAAGTGAGAAATGTGTTCAGAGCGATGCAATGCATTTACAATTAAAATTTTTGTTCCTTTCACTTTCTCCAATTCTTTCTCGGAAACAGTCTTCGCATCTGTGATATAGGTGAAATCACCAATCCTAAATCCTAAAACAGGCAATTTATAGTGCATTACTTCAATTGGTGTGACGATTGGTCCGTCGGGCAATTGAAAGGGCTCTAAGTCGATGTTGTTCAGTTTTACTTCCGGTATTCCTGGATAACGTTCATTGGAAAAGACATATTGAAATTCTCGTTTCAAAGCAGTTTCAACTCTTTGCGTACAAAAGATTTCCATTGCTCTGCTTTCACGGTAATTAAATGCTCTTACATCGTCCATTCCTGCCACATGATCTTTGTGCTCATGCGTAAAAAGAATTGCTCGGAGTGACTTCACCCCCTCTCTAAGCATCTGCTGACGGAAATCCGGTCCAGAATCTATCACATAATTCTGATTATCGTAGCTAATCATTATAGCGCTTCGAAGTCGCTTGTCTTTTGGATCATTTGATACACAAATTGGACAATCACATGCAATTACTGGAATTCCCTGAGAAGTTCCTGATCCAAGCACTGTAACTGTAAAGTTCTTCATGATTTTTTAGCTACTTTCCAAACTCTGTAGACAAACACGGTCCATCCAAGTATGATACACAAACCACCGATTGGTGTTAATGGACCAAGAATCTTTGTGTTCAACCCCCAAATATCACTCAGCGCAATTAAATAAATTGAACCTGAAAAAAGTAAAATTCCCGCAAGCATTAGTATTCTTACCAAACGTATTTCAAATTGGAATCGATCTTCGCATATCGCAAAAACAAGCAATGACAATGCGATGTACATTTGATATCGAACGCCTACTTCAAAGGTTAATAATCGCTCTGCTGTGATTAGTTCCTTTAAGGCATGTGCACCAAATGCTCCTAACATAATTGAGGTAGCCGCTAAAATAGAGGCTGTAATTGTCGCTTTTAAATTCATTTTGAAGGTTTTTTCAATTGCAAGGTGAACTCAAAGACTTCCTTCCACCCCTTCCATTTGCCATAATCTCCAATCGTCTCATTGTGCCAGATGAATAGAAATTCACCTCCAAATTCACGCACTTCATTGTACAACTTTTGGATCACTTGCTTGGCTTCTGATGGACTAATTTTCATGTATTCATGCAGCGTACCATCCATATACGCAAAAGGATGCACTGTCAAACTTGAAATTTTATTTCGCTCTAAATCGAACCAACGAAATGGGCGCGCTGTGCCTGCCCTGAAACCATAATGTTCTGGAAATCCCATGGAGTATTCGTGTCGAATTTCCGCTGTTTCCAAATGTTGGTAAGTGTATGGGAAATGTACTTTCAAGTAATGCTGACGGGCATGTTCAATAGGCACATTCAAAATCTCTTCCAAACGTTCTTTTTCTGCATTCAAATAGAACTCATAGCTATTGGATTTATAACTCGGATGTATATATACATCAGCACTCTTCGACATACGATTGATCAACTTGCGATGCCGTTGATTTCGAAAGGAAATATTGCGGTCAAATTTTGTATAATCCCCTAACAACCAAAACATTCGAACCGTGTATCCCTCTTTGGAAAGAGACTCTATTTGCTCATATGTATCATAAGGATCTTTGTGTCCGCCATAAATAACCTGTTCACGTTCGATGATACGGTGTGTGCGGCCTTTTACTATATCCTTTACAATAGCAAACCAATGACGAAGCCCTCGTTTCAATTTAAACGCATAGGCATTATCAATGTCAAAAGTGGGCTGAATTTCCACGTCGTGTGGTTTGCGTGAATAGTGCAGCAACTTATTATCACCTAAATAGGAGATAAATGCTTCAGCCCATCGATCACACACCACTTTATCGAGCCAATTGAAACGGTAAAGCACACTATTCGTTGCGGGGAAACGACCGTGTTTATCCAAAATTTGTGAATTGTATTCTTCCATGCGCGAAAGCACATAAAAAATTGCTGCCAATGGATCGACATTACCATTTATAGACAAACATTCTTCATCTTCAAAAAGGCCCTTATCAATCCCATAAACCTGAAGCGATTCATCAAACAGAATTGGTGCGGGTTTCAATCGTAAAACGCCCTCTATTTCTCGCTCAGAATAGTTAAAACGTGCAGTTTGAACTTGTTCGAAATGAACTGGATCATTGGTGATGGAAAATTCAATCCCCCTCTCCTTCAATACGAAGTCGAAAGTATAGAGCAAACGCTCGGATATTTCCTCAACAAAGACCAATAACATACTACAAATCCTCTAGTATTTTATGACAAATAAAACTTGCTGCATCGCCATCTCCGTATAATTCAGGGTACGTAAAATCCGTTTTAGCATAAAGCGTGTCGAATGAATCTAAAATTTTAGTTTTTGACGCGTCAGCCAATAGCGCATTGCCGTTATTTACAATTTCCACCCATTCCGTTTGTGGCCGCAGTATGACACAAGGTTTTTTAAAGAAGAAAGCTTCTTTTTGCAAACCACCGCTATCCGTCACTATAATTCTTGCATTTTTTTCTAACGAAATTATATCTAGGAAACCTGCCGGCGGAATAATTTTAAATTTATCTGAAGTACTAACTTTCTGGTACAACTCTGCTGAAAGTTGCTCTTTCATTTTACTTTTTGTCCTGGGATGGATCGGCAAAACCACAGCTAATCCTGTTTTATCCTGAATTTCGAATAAAGCAGAAAAAATTTGCTCCATGTTCTCAGCAATATCGGTATTTGAATCCCGATGAATTGTTGAAAGAATGTACGAAGATGGCGTCAGACCTAAATCTTTCAGAATAGTTGATTTTGAGCTTGAAACTTCAGAGAAATACAAGCTATTGTCATACATGATATCACCACAATGATAAACTTTCGGGTGATCAGCCGTAGCCTTTCCTTCCGAATTATCTAAAAATCCTTCGCGCTTTAAATTGTCTAATCCAGTGCTGGTGGGCGTAAATAGCAAAGTGGACATGTGATCACACGCAATCCTATTGACCTCTTCAGGCATACTTTTGTTAAAACTTCGCAATCCCGCTTCTACATGAATGACAGGAATATGAATTTTAATGGCAGCCAGCGCTCCTGCAATTGTTGAATTTGTATCACCATAAACCAATACTCCATTTGGTTTTTCAGACAAGAAAATGGATTCAAGTCCCTCAATCATTTTAGCGGTTTGGGCACCATGTGTGCCGCTGCCAACATTTAAATTATAGTTCGGTTGAGGAATCCCCATTTCATCAAAAAAAACTGCCGACATATTTTCGTCGTAGTGCTGCCCGGTGTGTACAATCACTTCCTCGAGCTGCTCGTTGAACTTTGTAGAAATCGCTCTACTTATAGCGGAAGACTTGATAATTTGAGGTCGAGCACCAACGATTGTTATGATTTTTTTCTTCACTTCAGTTACTTTAGGAAATCAGGCCTTGATCGGCGAAGCTAAAATAACCATTATCGCAAAATATAAGGTGATCAAGAATAGGCAAATCGATGAATTTACCAAATTCGACCATTTTTCTTGTCAGAATCTTATCTGCTTCACTGGGACTCATCTGTCCACTTGGATGATTGTGTGCCAAAATCAAGGCATGTGCCCCATCTTCCAAAGCAAATTTAAAAATCACCTTTCCATCTGCTATTGTTCCCGAAAAACCACCGATTGAAATTTGTCGAATCTTCATCACTTCATTTGCTCGATTCAAAGAGATCGCGTAAAACTCCTCATGCGATAAATCGCTGAGATAAGGACGCATTTCTTCAAATACCATATTCGAAGAAGTGATTTTCACTCTTTTTTTTCTATCCAAATCCTTTTTCCTTCTGCCTAATTCCATCGCAGCGATCAAACCAATTGCCTTTGCATCGCCAATCCCCTTCACTTTTTTCATATCATGAATGGAATAACTCGAAAGAACATTCAAATCATTTCCGGCGTGATTAAGAAGTAATTGTGCCAAATCCACTGCCGAATATTCGCGCGTGCCGGTTCCAATTAAAATGGCTACTAATTCAGCGTCAGACAAAGCTTTACGCCCTTTCATTGCTAATTTTTCTCTTGGACGATCATCGGCCGCCCAGGACTTAATTGAAAGATATTCTTGCATTACTTAGATTAGATTACAGCAATCTGAATTTACAAAATATTCACTGAATCGAATTAAAAAAAACGAACCTATTCACATATGATTTATAATTTTGACATCAATGGAGCTATCATTCTGGATATACCTTGACCTTTTTTCTGCGATCCTTTGCGCTATTTATATCATTCAGTCATTGGTAATGAAAAAGAAAATTTATCTGCATGATAAGTTTTTCTTTTTTTTCATGATTCAGCTGGCCC
>CAISOQ010000449.1 GCA_903887095.1 uncultured Flavobacteriia bacterium | reverse complement strand
TTATTTTCGATTTCTTTATCAAATCTTAATTTAGGATAGAAATGTTCCTCCAACCATTCTGTACCCAAAGATTTTGGTCCAATTTGATTGTAGAATTCCAGTGAGTTAAGTAAATCAAGTAAATAAAAGTTTATTTCTCCAGAAGCAGCAAGTGCGCCATCCTTATCAAAACTCAACTCTTTTGAATGTACGAGTTTGTTTAGTGGAAGATTTCCTGGACAAATGTCATATGCGATTATTTTTTCAAGAGCGTCCTTGTAACTGAAGTTCACAAATCCACCAATATTGAGAAACCCTTCTGCTAAATCATTGAAAATGCCGAAATCTCCAATTGGCACAAGTGGTGCTCCTTGTCCTCCGGCAGCAACATCATGATTTCGAAAGTCATTAATCACTTGAATACCAGTATTGAAAGCTAAAGTTGTCCCATGTCCAATTTGTAAGGAAAACCCATTCCAAGGCTGATGCAGAATTGTCTGACCATGACTCGCGATAGCAGTGATAGTCTTTTTCTCAATGTTTTTTGATACTATAAACTCATTTACACTTTTAGCGTAAAATAGAGCAATGTCATGATCCAATTGACTTATCTGTTGGACGTTAGAGAAAGGTGCGGATAACAATCGTTTTTTGATGTCTACAGGCAGCTCATAGGTTGCACAATTTTTAAGTTCAAAGCGATCATTTTCTCCATCTAAGTCAAGGCGCACATGCGCAATATCCAGACCGTCCATGGAAGTTCCTGACATTAGTCCTATTATTTCAAAACCGCTCATACCCATATAAAGTCGAAAAATAGAATTAATCGCTTACATTTGCAACCATACTGTTTAATTATAAAACCTGAATTACATGATGAATTTTGAACTAACTGAAGAGCAGTTGGCTGTGAAAGAAGCTGCTAGGGATTTTGCTCAGAACGTTTTGAAACCCGGAGTTATCCAGCGCGACAATGAACAACGTTTTCCTGCTGAAGAAATTAAACAGCTTGCAGAACTTGGGTTTATGGGCATGATGGTTGATCCTAAATACGGAGGTTCAGGAATGGACACGCTTTCATACGTTTTAGCGATGGAGGAAATTTCGAAAGTGGATGCTTCAACTTCTGTTTGCATGTCTGTGAATAATTCACTAGTTTGTTGGGGACTTGAAAAATTTGGTTCTGAAGAGCAAAAGCAAAAGTATCTAGTTGCGCTTGCTACTGGTGAGAAAATTGGAGCATTTTGTCTATCTGAACCAGAAGCGGGTTCTGACGCTACTTCTCAGCGCACAACTGCAATTGATAAGGGAGATTATTATTTGTTGAACGGTACTAAAAACTGGATCACAAATGGCTCTTCTGCTTCGGTATATTTAGTAATTGCTCAGACAAATGTTGAAGCAGGCCACAAAGGTATCAATGCATTTATCATTGAACGAGGAATGGAAGGTTTCATCGTTGGAGCAAAAGAAGATAAAATGGGTATTCGTGGGAGCGATACGCATACATTGCTTTTTAACGATGTTAAAGTCCCTAAAGAAAATAGAATTGGAGAGGATGGATTTGGATTCAAATTCGCAATGAAAGTGCTTGCAGGAGGTAGAATTGGGATTGCTGCACAAGCCCTGGGAATTGCTGGTGGAGCACTTGAGTTGTCTACAGCATATTCGAAAGAAAGAAAAGCGTTTGGAAAAGAGATCTACAAACACCAAGCAATTGCATTCAAATTGGCTGATATGGCGACAGAAGTTGAGGCTGCTCGATTGTTGGTGTATAAATCGGCAATTGACAAGGATCAGGGCAGGAATTATGATCAATCGAGTGCAATGGCCAAATTATATGCGTCAAAAGTAGCAATGGAACAAACTGTTGAAGCTGTTCAGATTCATGGTGGATATGGTTTTGTGAAGGAATACCATGTAGAAAGATTAATGCGAGATGCGAAAATCACTCAAATCTATGAGGGTACATCAGAGGTTCAGAAAATTGTTATTTCAAGAGGAATTCTGAACGCGTAATAGTTTAGAAAAATAAAACAGAGAAGGAGGTCAATTGGTCTCCTTTTTTCGTTTAAAAAAGTGTTTCAAGATTTTCTAAACCAATTCCGCGTGAGCCTTTAAGAATAATTAAACTATCTGATAAATTTTGTTGCTCAAAGTACATTGCAGCATCTTGACGGCTTTTAAATTGTTTTATGAAAGCAGTAGAATGTACCTGTGAAAACTCTTCACCGATGGTATAACCATGAATCCCTAATTTTTCCGCGAGTTGTCCAATTTGAATATGTTCGCTTTCGGTTTCAGTTCCTAATTCGAGCATATCTCCAATGATAAAATACTTGGATGAATGGTCAATCATTGCAAAGCTTTCCAACGCACTTTTCATGCTCGTTGGATTCGCATTGTAACAATCAAGAATCAGCGTGTTTTTGTCAGTCTTTTTGACTTGAGAACGATTATTGTCAGGTTGGTAATTTGTTATTCCAGCATTTATTTTTGAATAGGGTACTTGAAATAGTTCACCGAATGTAACTGCAGCTAGGAAATTGTAAAAATTGTATTTCCCAATGAGGTTGGTTTGTATCTCAGGCGAAACATAATCTTTATGGCTGTAACTGAAAGTAATAAAAGGATTCAATGAAGTTAAATTACCACATAAATCAGCGTTTTTTGTGCCATAGGAGTGTAATGTCACATTTGATGGTAAATTGTTTGAAAGAACCTCATCATCTATGTTGTATAGAATTATTCCATTTGAGTTTGAAACGGATTCGTAAAGTTCTTTTTTGGTTTTCAAAACACCTTCAAAACCACCAAAACCCTCAAGATGTGCTTTTCCAATATTTGTGATAATGCCATGAGTAGGGTGGGCGATATCACAAAGCTCCTGGATATCCTTGAATTTATTTGCACCCATTTCAATTATGGCAATTTCATGCTCTTTATTTATTTGAAGTAAGGTTAATGGAACGCCAATGTGGTTATTCAAATTTCCTTTAGTACAAAGCACCGAATAATGTGTAGATAGCACAGCATTGATTAATTCCTTGGTACTTGTTTTACCATTACTGCCCGTAATACCAATAATCGGGATTTTAAATTTTGTTCTATGATAATTCCCTAATTGTTGTAAAAATTTAAGTGCATCATCGACCAAAAAAATATTTTCATTTGTCTTAAATTCAATTTCGTCTACGATAGCATATTTAGCTCCATGCAAAATTGCTGTCTCTGCAAACTCATTTCCATTGAAATTAGCCCCTTTCAATGCGATAAATAACGAGTCTTTTTCAATTTTACGCGTATCAGTTGAGACACCGCTGCATTCGTAAAAAAGTTCAAATAGTTTGTTCATAGATTCAAAAAAAAAGCCCGACGAATCGGGCTTCAAAAATATTTAAAATTTTACTTTTTCTTTTTGGAGTTCTGATAATTTATACCAGTTGGACTTCCTTGGCGACTCATACAACATCTGAATCCAATTGTACAAGTTGATTTATCCTCATCAAGGAATCTGCGAGACCCTGAAGCTAACCAATATGCACGATCTTTCCACGAACCTCCCTTGTAAACTCTTGATTTATCAGAGATCAAAGTTGTTGGCCAAGATGTTCTGTCTCCTGGTTTAACTTGAGCTCCATTTAAACCGAATTCTTCGTGTTCACTTTGATACATAATAAGGTTTGGATCACGATTCGCTTGATTAATTGCATTTTTACGATCATCGTTCGCATAATAAATAGACGTTTCGATATCTCCATCTAAATAATCCATGTAATCATCACGACGATAATTAAGTCGACCAATGTTTTCTTCTTCAGTCACATTACGGTAACGAAGTTTACCAGGTGTATCAAGAATGTAATCTGTAAATCCTTCTCGAAGCATAG
>CAISOQ010000448.1 GCA_903887095.1 uncultured Flavobacteriia bacterium | reverse complement strand
GCCGTTGGCGCTCCGGTAATCGTTAACGTAACTCCTGTTCTTGTCAAACTTGAACATGTACCATTACTAAACTCCGCATAATACGTCGCTGTGCCTACTGCGCTAAGTGTCGGACTTGCTACCATATTGCCGCCCGACAAAGCGTCGTACCAAGTAATGCCTGTTGTGCTTGACAAGCCTGTATTTGCATCCAAGGTCTGAATTGGTGACTCCTCACATTCCGTGATTGAACTGCTTGTTGCTGTTGGTGCCGTTGGCGCTCCGGTAATCGTTAACGTAACTCCTGTTCTTGTCAAACTTGAACATGTACCATCATTGTATTCTGCATAATATGTTATTGTGCCTACTGCATTCAACGTTGGACTTGCTACCACATTGCCACCAGAAGATGCATCATACCACGTAACACCTGTCGTGCTCGATAAACCTGTATTTGCATCCAAGGTTTGAATTGGTGATTCCTCACACTCCGTAATTGAACTGCTTGTTGCTGTTGGTGCTGATGGATCTGCGATCATTACCGTTACATCCAAGCGAGATGAAGATTCGCAACTACCCACCGTTTGTGATGCATAATAATGAGTCCCATTCACCAAAGCAGTAGATGTTGATAGCGCCGTACCACCAGAAGAAGATGAATACCACAGAATTGCTGTTCCTGTAGCAACCAAATCGGCAATGGTTGGGTTATCAATTGAACAGAATGTTTGTGTTGCACTACCCGTTGGAGGGCCAGGGTCAGAACAAGCAGGGGTGATAATTACTGATCCACAAACACCGCTATAACTTGGTATCGTGGGGTTCGGCGTGTACGTAGAATTAGTAGTATTTATTTGGCTTACAGAACCTTCGAAAACCGTTGGAGTTCCACTGAAAGACATGGTAAAGGTACCGGGAGCTCGTTGACCCACTTCACCCCATGTACAATATCGAGCAGTAATACTTCCTGCATCGCAATGCACATCATTCGCTTTGTTCGCACTATTACCTGTAAAGTAACATGAATCCAATGTTACAGTACCCCCATCATTTCCAATGGCGCAACCCCGCATTCCTCCAGTTGAACTATGGTTTGAGAACTTAGATCTCGTAATGTAAACCGTTGGACTTCCATTAATGGCAATTGACCCTCCTATTGCTGTACCCGCAGCATATTTGGATAACGAATTATCGAAAAGACAATCATATACTTTAACATTACCCGTTTCAATGTACATATCCATTCCATTAAATGTACTGGAACATGCATGATTTGCCGAAAAGAAAGAGTTTTTAACCGTTACGTTCTGTGTTGAATTTCCTGATTTCACTCGAATCGAACCACCTGCTATACCACCAAAGCAGTCACCACTGTTGAATACAAACACATAATTTTCTAAAAGGATATTAATATTCGTGCCTGTTATCGTAAATGCACCAGAATAAGATGATGTCTCCGTATTACAAGTGGCACCTCCACCGGTAAAGGTTGAAGAAGTATTGGATTTTACCAGGACAGCAGATTCACCTGAACTTCCTCCATTCTGATCTAATTGCACATTGGTGAACACTATACCGGAATAGGTTGTCGTACCATCTCCAATTTCAATCGTTTGCGCAAAACCTCCGCCACCTGAGTTGTAACCATACTTTCTTATGGTTAATTCAGAAATGTTAAAGTTGTTTGCTAACACTTTTAAAAAACGACCTTTGTTATTATTGGAAAGAAAAAAAGTGTTATTCATTCCAGCTCCAACAACGGTAATGTTATCCGTCGTAACAGACAATCCAAATTCTGTTGTAACACCTGAATAAACACCCGCATCCATGTAGATAAAATCGCCTGCCGAAATAACTGTTAAAGCATGCTTGAATGAACCAAATGGTGCACTGGCCGTTCCTGCATTCGCATCATTACCAACTGCAGAACAATAAATATCTCCGGTTGTACTATTATCGTTAACATACCAGTTTGTAGCTAGCGCGATTGTAGTAGACAAGAAAAATAAAATAGAAATAAATATTTTCATATAACTAGATAATTATTAAAGATATTGACTTTTATAATTGCATTAATCAAATTTCAAAATAGTATGAAGGATGATTCAAAAAAGATGAGGCAAATGCCACAGATTTTTCTAGCATGGGTTTCATATTAAATTTTAAAATTTTGGTTTAGACAAAATTTTATTTTCACTTCCAATAAATGCTGTGAAATGCTCAATTGGTTAAAAACATCCAAAATTAATTTTAAATGCTAAATGGTCATCAAAAGAAACCTTCGTAGCTAATTGAAAAAGTAAATTTTATTGAAAAAATATGTGAAAGGATATATTTTTTGTGTAAATGGTTAATCGATTTAGTTCTAATGGTTTTACAAAATGACAACCTTTTTAGACACTTTTTGACCGCGGGCTGAAACTTGCACAAAGAAAACCCCATTTTCATCTAAAGTTATTGATTC
>CAISOQ010000447.1 GCA_903887095.1 uncultured Flavobacteriia bacterium | reverse complement strand
TAGTTTATGATTTTTCCGTAGATAAAGAGAAATTCAAAATAGGTGTTGATGGTGAATCGGGAAAATCATCAAGTTTTTCAACCCAAAACAACGAGGGTGCACTATCTGATTATTTCATCAATGCAAAAGCATATGCAAACTTGAAGAAAATCGGACTTTCTTTAAAACTGGGTTATATGGACAATGGAGCTGATTTTAGAAGTGCCGGAGCGCAATCAAAAAGAATGGATTTTGGTCAATTGAATAATTTTTATGAGCGCTACACCAATGATCAAATTGTTCGTCCGCTTTCATATTATGATCTTTACAATGACCCAACGCTTTATTCAAGTAGTTTCTCTACCAAGATTATGGATTACAATCCAGCAATAAATAATGTATTGCAATACGGAATCGCTACTTTTAACAGACGCGGATTCTTTTGGGGTATCAATTACAGTGATGCGAGAAAAATAGTCAATATACAGGCCGATGCCTATCATCTTGGTGAAATTCGTGGTCAAGGTACATACAACCTTCGTTCATTTGATTTTATTACTTCTACTGTGCAGTTCAATGCTTCCAATCTTTTCAAATGGAAAAAGAAGCAACTTGTTCAAATTGGTTTCGCATACCAACATACCAAGCGAAATAGTGATTTAGAATTTGAGCGCATTCAACTTGAGTCGTACACTGCGAATTTTGGAGTTGAATTAGAACTCGTTGATCAATTGTTCTTAATTGGTAATGCTTTTGTTTTCGCAAGTAAAGGGAATGAAATTCTTCCAGTGCGGGATGCGCAAGGTGAGGTAGTGAATTTTTCAGATTATACTGTGAGAGGACAAGAAACGTGCTATTCTGGAGGTTTGAAATTCAATTTCACAAAGGATATCTACCTTTCAGGGGTATTTGAAACGAATTCGAATAAATTCAATGCAGCGAATCCGTATCGCTACAACCAATTCCTTATTTATTACGTTATGAAATTTTAAATCATGAAAAAGTCAATTATACTGTTTGTAGCTTTTTTAGCGCTTTTTTCTTGTCGAAAGGATGAGGTGAGCAAAATGGATGGGCCTTCCTTGCAGGATTTGAATGGTCAGTTTATGGTGATCAATGATCTGGTTGCAAGTAAAGATTCAGTTGATTTTAGTGTTGGAGAAACCGTTTATTTTACCGCAGAATTTTCAAAAACATCTGCATGGCATTTGCGCATTGAAGGTCAGTCAAGTGGAGCTGTGAAATTAATTGAAGGTACAGGAAGTGCTATTAATTCACCGGAAACAATTTGGGATGGTTCGACAACGGAGTTTCCGATGTTCAAAGCTGAAATGTGTAAAGTTCAGTTGACATTTACAGGCGAGACGGATACGCTGGTTACTTACGTTAAAGTGCTGAATCCAAAAACAAATGCTGGTTTTGTTGTTGCGGATTTTGAAACACCATTCAATGCAGGGTGGTCTTCCTTTGTTCAGTTAGGGGCAGACATGGATTTCCAGATTAAAGCGGATAATACTTCACCTCAAGGAAATTCTTTTTATAATATGGCTGGAACAGTTGATTGGGATTGGTTGATCGGTTTAGTGAATTTCAAAGCAACTGCTTATGGAGCACCAACCTTTCCATTGAATTCCAATCCAAATAATGTTTATTTCAATGTTATGGTATGGGGTGAGCCTGGATTAACAAATAGTTTGGTCTTATTCCAACTCCAAGAAGATGAAAATGCAGATGGTAACTTTACGTCGGCTTCTGAGGATATGTATTCCGTTCAAATCAATGTGAATTGGGTAGGGTGGAAGCTTGTCTCAGTCAAATACAGCGATTTACAATGTCTTGTAAATGGATCTCCTGCGGCTCCTTCAGGAAATGGCGTGCACGAGTCTGACAAGCTGATGCAAATCAATATGCTTCACTTGGCAAATCCTAATTCTGGTTATGCGAAGTCCAAACTGGATTACATTATTTTCACTGAGAATGGACCTTTGAACCCTTGACCATGAGAATTCTTACGGCTCTTTTCGTTTCTACCGTTTTATTTTCACAGGCTCAGGGCTTGAAAGAGAATGTTAAAGATATTCAAGAAGTAAATGTCCGCGGCGATAGATCAAGCTTTAAGAAAATTGGATTATACGATGAAGAACCAGCTTCTTCTGCTTCAATAAAAGGCTTTACACAACTGTCCATTTTTGACAACGACCTTTCAGACGAGGTGTGGTGTACAAAGAACAATTCTTGTATTCAAGTGAATTTAAATAAAGATGGAGTTCTCAATGTGGGTTGGAACAAAGACCGAGATGGCTGCGATTGGGTCGGTATGGGATTTGGTTGGGATGCATGGTCATCAAAGGATATCGGTTATATTAAAGATACAATCGCCATCGAACTTGAAGTGCGTTCGGCAGGAAAGCCTTTTTCTAATATTCCTTGGGCTTTTTGTATTGAAGATTACGCTGGGAAACAAGCTTGGCTGGGGTATTCTAAATCTTTCTTGTTGGGAAGTGAAATAAATTCAAATTGGACCAAAGTACAATTGCCTATAGGGTTGTTTCCAATCGAAGAAAATGATGTGGATCTTACAAATGTGAAGCAAATGATGGTGCAAATGTTTGCCGCGGGACAGATTGAAATAAATTCGATAAAAATTGTGCCTTTCAGTAAAAAATTGAAAGCTGAAAAAACGGTTCTTCAAGCATTGAAATCACCTGTCATTGATGGCAACTTAAATGATTGGACGTCAGAATTCAGTGCTATTTCTGATAACAGTGCGTTTGCTTTGAATTACAGGCAAGACACCTTATTTCTTGCTGTAAAAGTGAATGATGATACGCCATTTATCAATGACAAAAAAGACGGTGAACTTTGGAATGGCGATGCTGTAGAAATTGCATTTTCTACGAATGCTTCAGCGGATGTTAAAAGAAAGTTCTTTTTACTAAGTGATCAGCATTTTGGCGTGAACTGTGGAAAACAGCCTTATGTTTGGGATTGGAAAGAGAATAGAAAGATTGATCTTTTAGAATGCAAGACGAAACTTTCAGATGGTGGATATGAATTAGAGTTGGCAATTCCATTCAAATCCCTTTTCAATGCGACTATTTCATCAGAAACTAAGTTGGGTTTTGAAATAGCAATTGATAAAAGTGGCAGCAATGGCTTACGAGAAAAACAAATGAGATGGAACAGTCCCGATGTGGAAGGCTTTCATTTGTCTCCTTCCAAATGGGGCGTCTTAATCATAGAGTAAATTCTTTTTTTACTGTTTCACAAATCGAACGATTGATTTTTTCGAATTTATCGTTTCAATTTCAAGTAAATAATTTCCCGGTGCTAGTTCAGTGACATCAATAAATGTTGAACCGTTTGATATAGATGCTGAACAATGCGTTTTTCCATCAATGGAATTTATTCGATAACTCACTATGTTTTCTGTGTTTAGATAGAGTTGATTACCAACAGGATTCGGAGAAAGAGTGTATTCAGGTGTTCCCTCAGTTGCTATTCCAGCATTTGCATCATAGGTGTAAACTCGCACATAATCGACCACCATTTCAGCAGGAAATACAGTCGTACCGTTTGGATATCCAGGCCAATTACCTCCAACAGCAAGGTTAAGTAATAAATAGAAAGGAAGCTGAAATTCTTCTGTTCCGTTCACACCATTTGTAATATTCAATTGATAATAGATAATGTCATCCATGTACCATTTTATTTTCAATGAGTCCCAAATGACGGAATAGGTATGGTATTGAGTTGGATCATTGTCGATTGTTCCTCCCCAATATTGGTGTCCAACATTTTCCCAATGAGCAGTACCGTGAACTTTTGTTTCATTATTAATGTGTTCCATTACATCAATTTCGCCACATGTAGGCCATGTCATTTGGTCGATATTACTACCTAACATCCAGAAAGCGGGCCATAACCCTTGTCCTTGAGGCACTTTCATTCGACCTTCAATTTTTCCATATTTCACATTGAATTTTCCTTTCGTAGTGATCTTTGCAGAAGTATATTGATTTGTAGAAAATTGTTCAGCACGCGCAGTAAAAGTTGCCTCGCCATTTGCAATTGAAAAGTTGGTAGGACTATCGGTGTAGTATTGTGCTTCGTTGTTTCCCCATCCATTCCCTCCAATGTCTTTGGTCCATTTGCTATTATCGAGGGTGTTGCCATCGAATTCATCATTCCAAATAAGTGTCCACTGAGCGTGTGATTGAAAACTCAACAACATCCAAAGTACAAAACCAACTTTTTTCATTTTCGTAAGTTTAAAAAAAGGAGGGTTGCCCCTCCTTTCTCAATGAATTAAATTTCAAATTATTTTTTAACGATTCTTACTTTTTCTGAACCTTTAGCCGTCTGAATGTCAAAAGTATAAACTCCAGCTTTCAGATTCGTTAGGTCAACGTCAGCAATGTTTTTTGATAAATTAGTGTACTTAGCAACAACTTCTCCTACAACTGAATAAACAATAATCGTTGAAATTTTTGAATTGCTGCTCACCGTAACAATTGCTTCAGCTGGATTTGGATAGGTAGAAACCTCATTTGCTTCAAGTTCACTTAGTCCAGAAAGACATGGACCACATTGGTCATAAGTAATTGCAATAGTACCTTGACCTAATAACCAGCGACGATTTGCATAAGTAGAATAGTCCGTGATTGGTGCACAACCTGCACCATTCTGCATGTCTGCAACAAGGTTTTCCATGATACCATCTTTCACAATAAGATAATCCAATGTGTCATTTGGCACCGGAGACAAAGTTATAGTCCAAGTTCCGTCACCATTATCAACACCTTGAGGACCGAATGCTGGGTTCCACAACCACATTGCACCAGATAAGTTCACTTGAGTTGCAGGGGTACAAACTTCAACAATAACTTCTAAGTCAGGGTATGAGCAAGGCACGCATCTGTCATAGCTGATGTTTACATCACCTGAACCTACAATCCACTCCCTGTTAGCATATGTATCGTAATTAGTTTTTGGGGCACATGTCCCACCATTTTGCATATCAGTTATTAAATTTTCTTGAACACCATCGACAACGATTAAATATTCCATGTTAACACTTGGAGCAGGATCAAGATTGAATGTCCAGGTTCCATCGCCATTATCAGTTGCAATTGGCCCTCCTGCTGGATCCCAGTTCCAGAATGGTCCTGTCATACGAACTTCTGAAGCTGTTGTTGAACATACATCAACTGTTATTAATAAACCTGCAGAAACTGGCGTACAAGCAACACACTGGTCATATGTGTTAGAAATAGTAAGTGGATCTGTTGTGTACCAAATTCTGTTTGCGTAATTGGCATTATCAGTTATTGGAGCACACGTTCCGCCCGCTGCCATATCAGCAATCAGGTTTTCTTGAACACCATCGACGATTAATAAATATTCCATGTCAGCAGCTGGTGCCGGAGAAAAAGTGAAAGTCCAAGTACCATCCCCATTGTCAGTAGCAATTGGTCCAGCCGCAGGATCCCATCCCCAGAATGGTCCTGTCAGTCTAACAGAACTAGCAGCAGAACACACTTCTGTTGTGATAATTAAATCAGTAGATACAGGAGTACATGCAGTACATTGACCGTAGGTATTAGATATCGTCAATGCATCCGTTGTTTGCCAACGTCTATTTGCATAAGTACTGTAATCAGTTATCGGAGCACACGTTCCGCCGGCTGCCATAGCGGCAATTAGGTTTTCCTGAACCCCATCCACAATTAATAAATATTCCATGTCAGCAGCTGGTGCCGGAGAAAAAGTGAAAGTCCAAGTACCATCGCCATTGTCAACAGCAATTGGTCCAGCTGTAGGGTCCCAACTCCAGAATGGTCCTGTCAGTC
>CAISOQ010000446.1 GCA_903887095.1 uncultured Flavobacteriia bacterium | reverse complement strand
TGCCATTTTTTTTCTTTTAGTTATATCAGTATCATTTTGCCACAAGCCCTTTAGAACTTGCGTTTTAAATTTCGTAAAGCTTTTGTTTCCTCCTTGGATGAAATTCGGTTTAAAAACCCTAATTAATTTCCTTGCTTGAGGCACACAAAATTTGTCAAAAAACTTTCCTTACGCAATTAAAGAAATTCACAATTACTTAATGTTATTAACACGAGCAATCGCTATCCCTCTAATGACAAACGAATGCGACTTTTTCAACACGAAGAGGAAAGATATTCACAGAATCTTTCCGCTTGTTTGTCGATATTTTTTGAGGATTCGACAATCAGTTGAATTAAAAGTAGTTTGGTTTATCTTTTCATAAAATTACCTAGAATAAGATGCGAAGTCAAGGTAATTTTTTTGTTATTTTAAACATCTCTATGTGGAAATTTAATTAATATGAACACAGCCGCGGAAAAGGTCAAGTTATCACTAAAAAAATGGTTGAAAGACACCTCTCATATTTTATTTCCTGCACAATGTTTGATATGCGAGGATGAGCTTCCGAGCAACAATTTAATTTGCTCCTTTTGCGAACCTGAACTTTTGTATACACATTTTGAGAAATACAATGAACCAACTTCTCTGGATCAACTTTTCTGGGGAAGAGAACAAGTAAGCACAACGTATGCTTTGTTGTTTTACAAAGAGGGTTCCTCGACTCAGCAAGTATTGCATCAATTGAAATACAATAACAAACCTGAAACTGGGAGCCTATTCGGTGAGAAAATAGCTGAAAAATGGGGCAAAAATCTCATCACTGAAAACGTAGACTTGCTCTTGCCTGTTCCTATTCATGCTAAAAAGAAATTTCTTCGTGGTTACAACCAAAGTACGATGATCGCTGAGGGAATAAATAAACTTACAGGCATTCCCATAGCCAAAAACCTTTCGGGCAAGCTGCAACACACAGGAAGTCAAACAAAACGTGGGCGTTTTTCACGATGGGACAACGTTTCTGGCAACTTTACCATTTCCAATAAAATAAAACAGTACAAACACATTGCGCTCGTCGATGATGTGATAACAACAGGTTCAACATTGGAGGCGTTTATTCAGGCAATTCGAAAGGTTCACCCAACAGTTCAAATAAGTATTGTTAGCTTAGCAGTTACAAAATGAAAAAGAATCAGCATTTTTTGGTCGTCGGTGGTGGAGTAGCCGGCATCGCTGTTTCTAAACACCTCATCGATCAAGATCAGCATGTTACGCTGGTTGAAAACGGTCAAAACAAAAGTTCCACTGTAGCTGCCGGAATGATCAATCCTATCGTTTTTCGTCGCATGACAAAGTCTTGGCGGGTCGATGAATTTTTGCCCTACTGTAACGTGTTTTATCGCTTTTTTGAAACTATTGCTCAACACCAATTATTTTGTCCGATTACGATCCGTCGTTTTTTTTCATCGGAACAAGAGCGTCAATTCTGGCTGGACAAACAAGATCAGCCTGATTTTTCAAACTACCTTAATAGCGTTTCGACTGAAGATCTGCATTTTTCTCGGGCGAATAATCCATTTGGTTCGGGCCGTTTAAATGGTTCCTCTTATGTCCAAACAATTCCATTTGTAAATGCAGGGATTAGTTGGATAAATATGAACGGAAATGTCATCCAAGAAAACTTTGATTTCATGCAATTCGATCCTTTTCTATTGCAATACAAACAAACAACTTACGACGGTGTCGTTTTCTGTGAAGGCGTTGGGGTCGTCAATAACCCCTATTTCAAAAGACTACCTGTTCAACACACAAAAGGTGAGACAATTACAGTTTCGTCAAAAGAATTAAAAACCATTGAATCATACAATCGAAAATGTTTTATTCTGCCACATGGAAATGACACATACCGTGTTGGGGCAACATATGTTTGGAACACGCTCGACGATACGATTACTCCAGAAGGCCGAAAAGAATTGGAAGAAAAATTTCAGGTTGTAACAGACGCGGCCTATTCCGTCATTGATCAGCAAGCAGGAGTTCGGCCAACAACTCCAGACCGTCGTCCCGTTGTAGGTGAACATCCAGAATTTGAGGGCTTATACATTTTCAATGGGCTCGGAACGAAAGGATATATGATTGCTCCATTATTAGCAAAAGAATTTGTCAATCAACTTTTAAATGGTCTCCCATTCGATCCTGAAACAGCGCTTAATCGATTTAAAATTCTTTAAGTCCTTGATAAGGGCGTTGAACTTTCTTAATTTTGTAAAAACAACATAACACAAATAACACAACTTAATATGTATCCACCAGAATTAGTAAAACCAATGAAAGACGATCTTACAAACGTTGGTTTTCAACAATTGACAACACCAACGGAAGTAGATCATCTAATCGAACAAACCAAAGGAACCTTGCTTTTGGTTGTTAACTCTGTATGCGGTTGTGCAGCAGGAAATATGCGCCCTGGCGTTAAACTCTCCTTGAACAATGACAAGGCTCCAAGCACATTGGGAACTGTTTTTGCAGGTGTGGATGGTGAAGCAACAACGCAAGCTAGAAAGTACTTTTTACCTTATCCTCCATCATCACCTTCCATTGCCCTTTTCAAGGATGGCAAATTGGTGCATTTTTTAGAAAGACACCATATTGAGGGAGGAACAGCGCAAATGATTGCTGAAAATCTTGCTGAAGCCTACAACGAATTTTGTTAAAATTTAAAGAGCATCCACCAGGGTGCTTTTTTTATGGCCTTCCGCCTCGCAATAACGAAACGTGTCCGACATACTCTTTTATTTCGTCAGTATACGATTTTCGAACATTCAATTTCCATGTATAGACACCATCCTGGCATTTCTTTCCTCGATATGAGCCGTCCCAACCCTCACCCATCTCGCTCGATTCATAGATCAATTCACCCCAACGATTAAAGATCAAAAAGCTATAATCTTCTGTTGTATACCCACCACTTATTACAGGGAAAAATGTATTGTTATAAATGTCTCCATCCGGTGTAAATGCATTAGGTACGTATACTATTAACTCGGGCAACATTGTAATTCTTCGCGAAGTTGAATCAATGCAACCGTATTGTGATACAGCATAGAGAATCACCGTATAATCAGTTACACCGAATTCGTCTCCACCCGAAAACTCATGGTAAACATTTATGGTAGAATCATAATAAGACACATCACTGTAATACCAATAATAAGAGTCGGCACCCGTTGAAGTATTAATAAATACAACACCAGGTTCTACATTACTAATCTCATAATTATCTGCATAAAAAGAGGCGACGGGATTTGGTTCCACACAAATGAAATTAGATGAAAATGCCGAACCCATGCAGCCTGCGTCATTCAATACAGTCAGCTGAAGACTGTAACAACCCACACTGTCAAACGAAGTCACAAATGGGGCACATTCCGTGAAGTTCTGACCATCCGAGAAGGTCCAAGAACAATACTGCCAACCTCCTTGAACTGCATTTATCAGAATGTTTGAACCTATGCATCCTACCCCTGGCTCTGGCAATACGGGTTGTGGTGATGGATTTGCATTTAACACTATCGTATTGGTTGATGTACATCCATTCAAATCTGTTACCGTTACTGTATATGTTCCCGCTGAAAGTCCAGTAGCAAGTGATGCATTTTGGGCAGGATTCGTGTTCCATGAGTAGGTGTATCCGGGCAATCCTCCTGATGCGTTTGCGTCCACGATGCCATCAGAAGCATAGTCACAACTCACTGCTGCGCCAAAATAGAACGACACAATTGTTGGTGAAACAGTCAAAGCTGGTGGTTCTTGCACAAGAATAGAATCAATAAACACACAGCCATTCAAGTCTGTGGCAACCATGTAATATTCACCACCCGGAATATCATTCACATCTTGTCCATTGCCCACTATATTTCCAGATTGATCTGTCCAGGTATAACTATAATCAGGCACACCACCCTCAGCAAAACCATTCAAGGAACCATCAGATGCTCCAAAGCAACTCACATTTTGACCATTGTAATCAGATGTAATTGTAATTTGACCTGTCAATGGTGTTGGTTGATCCAAAATTATTGAAGTATCAGCAGGGCACCCATTTAAATCTGCTGCACTTACAAAATAGAGTCCGGCAACCAAACCTGTTGGGTCTTCTATATTGGAAACAACAACCGCATTAGAGTCAGACCATTGGAATGTATATCCCGGCGTACCGCCAGTAATAAAGAAGTCAATCATTCCGTCCGCTGCACCGAAACAAGAAATATCCCATCCATTGTAATTCGACAGTACCGATATATCGTATTGAACAAGTGTTGGTTCTTGCAAATTGACAACGCTTGTGTCTAAGCAACCATATTGATCTTGAACGATTATTGTGTAATCCCCTTCAGGCAGGCCATTTAGAGCGGCTTGATCACCAAGAAAATTTTCTAATGAATCAAACCATTGTATAATATAGGCTGGCGCACCGCCTGAAATAGTTGCCATTATTCCTCCATCAGATGCGTTAAAACATGAAATATCGGCACCATTGTAATCGGTTGTTACAACCGTTACTGCAGTAAGCGGTTCAGACTCAATCAATACTGTATCAAGAATAAATTGACACCCATTGATATCTGAAATTTCTACTGAATAAGGTCCCGCTGCCAAAGAGTCAATGTCTTCCGTGGTTTCTGAATTACTCCAAAGAATACTGTAGCCTGGACTTCCACCAGATACTGTAAGATCGATAGAACCATTTTGAAGACAACCCGCCACATTGTATCCTCCCAGATCAGGAACAACTGCAGAAACCAACAAGTTCGATGGCTGACTCAAATTTATACTGGTTGTCACCGTACAACCCGTTTGATCTGTAATCGTAACTATATAATTACCCGCAGTAACACCATTTGGATCTTGCACTATTTCTTGTCCTGCGGGAATTGTTGCAGTTGGGGTAGCTGGATCTGCCACCCATGAATAAGCATAAGGAGTTGTTCCACCGTTCACTGTCAAATCAATTGAGCCATCACTAAAATTAAAACAACTGATATTATCTCCTGAAGGAAAAACAAAAGATTGTGCAGATGCCGTTACTAAATTAAAGTCGAACGTCATAAAAACACTATCACCAACTTGGCAACCATTCAAATCTTGTGCAACCACATAAAGCCACCCACCAGCTAGGTTTATAACTTGTGTTGGATCATTAAAATCCCCAACTCCGTCATTGCTCCAATCAAAAGTATAAGCTGGAACACCACCAACTGCTGAAACATCCGCAAAACCATCTGGACTGCACCCAGAAATATTTAGCCCATTCGGATAAAGTGATGGGACCAAACTACTGATTTGCAGCTCTGATGGTTCGGTCACCAAGATTTGATCGTTGATTGTACAACCATTGTTGTCTGTTACGGTAACCAAATAATTTCCTGCAGTGAGACCATTAGGATTCATTAACCCTTCTTGCCCAACAGGAACTATTGCAGAAGGTGTTGCAGGATCTGCCGTCCAGCTATAACTATAAACACCACCTGGGAATTGAACTCCACCGCCGACAACTGCCAAAATTGCAGCATCAGAAAGTTGATAACAAGAAACTCCATAGCCATTATAATCCGTCGTGACAGATGTAGTAATCGTTAAAGGTGTAGGTTGTTGAATTGTCACATTCAATGATGAAGCACATGAACCAACAGCCCCATTCGCATCAGTCACAATTAAACTATAATTTCCTGCTATAAGTCCTGATACATCTTCGTTGTTCGAAACAAACCCTCCAGGCCCTGACCAACTATATGTGTATGGCGCTGTACCACCAGAAACAGATGTAGTTATTGCACCATCGCTATTTCCAAAACATAAAACATTTTGCTGACCATCAAGGACTGCAACCACAGGATTTGCTGGTTCTACTAAGCTAACTGTTAAACTGGCCAAACATCCTCCAGTTGATCCATTTGCATCGGTCACTGTTAAGTTATAGGCTCCGGCAAAAAGTCCAACAGGGTCTTCTGTATTCGAGGTGTAACCATTCGGTCCCGTCCATGAATAGGAATAAGGGGCTGTTCCGCCACTAGCTGTTACACTGATTGAACCCGTTGAATTACCAAAACATAGAATATCCACTTGACTATTTAAAACAACCGATAATGGTGTTGAAGGTTCAGAAATACTTACAGAAGAGGAAGCTTGGCTACAGTTATTTGCATCTGTGATTGACACACTATACACAGGAAAACCTCCGTTAGGCACTCCATTCAATCCGTTAAAATCGAAACCTCCCCCGTCACTTCCGACAACTTGTGTGGCTCCGTTTTGATCCAATGTAACAGTATAAGGCGCTACACCTCCTGTAACTGTGCCGATAATATTACCATCTTCATCACCAAAACACACAATTGCATCACCATTAATTGTAGCATTTAATTGTGTCGGCTCCAATATGGTCGCGTCCAACATCGCGTTACAGTTTCCCGCTCCAGTGTTTGCATCACTTACAGTCAGAGAATAATTCCCAGCCTCCAAAAGCGAGATGTCATCTAAAGTGGAGGAAAAGCCATTCGGGCCGGTCCACGAATATGTATATGGCTGTGTGCCGCCAGAAGCTGTGACATTAATTGATCCTGAGGCATTGCCAAAACAATCAACATTTTGTTGGTTATCCAAACTAACGGCCAATCCACTCGTTGGTTGGGTTAAGGTAACACTCAATGAAGAAGTACATCCACCTGTCAATCCATTTGCATCAACTACCTGCAGAGAATACGTTCCAGCAACTAATCCGGAAAGATCCTCCAAAGATGAAATAAAACCATTCGGGCCTGTCCATGAATAGGAATAAGGAGCTGTTCCACCACTAGCTGTTACATTGATTGATCCCGTTGCATTGCCAAAACAGATGATGTCTTGCTGAGCATCCAATACTACTGAAGCGGGTAAAGAAGGCTCCGTAATGGTCACTACTGTAGAAGTAACACTACAGAGAGAGCCCGATGCATCAGTTACTGTAACTGTGTATGAAGCAAATCCTCCGCTCGACGCACCGCTTAATCCACCAAAATCAAAACTACCACCATCAATAGCAACCGCTTGAGTTGTTCCTGTTTGATTAAGGGTAACAACATAAGGCGCCGCCCCTCCAGTAACTGTTCCTGTTATATTTCCATCTGCCGAACCATGGCAAAGAATTACATCCCCTAGCGCATTTATGGAAAGTTGAGGCTGAGTAAGCGTAAACGGGCCTAAAGGATAAATTACTTGACAATTGTTAGCATCGTAAACCGTTACAAATGGCTCATAGGTGCCGGGCACGGAGTAGATATGTGTCACACTGTTTTGATCATTGACAATTGCACCATCATCTAAATTCCATACATTCGAAGTTACATTTTGGGTAACACCGATGTCCAGTGAAACATTTAAGCCACAGGCATTTACAAAATCTGACCATGTGGGGGATGCTGTTGGACCAAAAATCGTCAGAAAATCGATCAATACTGTATCACTTGTGCAACCAAACTCATCTGTTATTGACAATGATGCGCTGTATGTTCCCGGAAAAACATAGGTGTTACTTGGTGATTGAAGATTGGATGTTTTACCATCTCCGAAGGTCCATGACCAGGTTGAAATAGATCCATAACTTAATGTTTGATCTGTAAAATCAGCAAAGACAGGGGGACAAACAAAATCACCATTGGCATTGGTTGCAGCACCATCTAGCAAATAACTCAAGGCTGCAACAGGCGTTGAAACAACTATCGTTTGCTGCATGGTATCTTTACAACCATTTGCATCTGTTGTTATCAACATTAAATCATGTGAAGCACTGGATGAAAGTGGGTCAAACGGTTCATTAAAAGAAGAAGAATAATTTGTGTTCGTGCTCACTTGTGTCCCATCAACGAACCATTGATAGGTCATAGGTTCCAATCCAATCGAATTATTGTTTGCTGTAAAACTTTCATTATTACAAACAACATTCTGGACATTAAAATCTGCAAAGGGCTTCGTCACGGAAATTATGGCGGAAGATGGTGGTGAAACACAGCCAAATTGATCTGTCGCAATTATTTCAACCGCAAACGCGCCTGAAGAATTGAAGGTATGATCCACAGTTGTCAGTACATTGTTTGTATTGACAATGGAACCATCGTCAAAAAACGTAAATTGAAAACTGTCTAGTGGAACTCCATTCCCTTGCACCATCGAATTATTGGAAAAGGTCACCAAGAAAGGCGCGCAACCCATGTAGTCATTTGCAGATATTCCTGCAGTTGGTGGCTGCAGCACTGTAACCGGCGTTAGTATTTCTGTATCAGAACATCCAAGGACATTGGTGGCAGTTAATGTGATCGAATAATTACCCGAAGCGCCATATACATAAGGCAGGTTATCTCCATTTAAGAATTCCCCATTACCCATGTTCCAATCAAAAGTTCCAAAAGGGTGAGTAGATGTCGATGAGGATGTAACTGTCACTGGAAAACCCAAGCACAAACTATCCACATCAATTGATAACCCCGCTATGATTTGAGAAATATTTATGACTGTATTTGAGCTGTCTACGCACCCAGTAGTATAGTTGTTTATAATTTGAGTAATTGTGTAGGAGCCATAAGCGGCATAGTCATGACTTGTTGTACCCTGATCAGGATCGTCAAAGTCGGGATCGTCATAGTTTGTAGAGGTTCCGTCTCCCCAGTTCCAAGTCATATCTGCATCATCAGATAAAATCCCAATAATTGAATTATCGTTCACAGTAACTGTAATGGGAAAAGACGCTGGATTGCAAAACAATGATTGTGAAGGTTGAAATATTGAAATTGGCGCAAGTATATATACAGCGTTCGGTTCAATTAAAGTGTCTAAGCAACCCCTAAATTCAACAACCAACTGTACATCAAAGTAACCTGTATCCGCAGAATATGGATAACTTGGATCTTCTAATGTGGACGTTCCCCCGTCTCCAAAATCCCATGAATAAATCACCTCGCTGGGGTCATGTGGCACAGAAATGATACTTTCATCAACAAAATCAATTGGCACATTAGCGCAAGAAATTGGTGGATTCCAACTAAAATCAACCAAATCTATTTGACCGACTTGTATGTAATTTGGAATTGTCACAGTTGCCACACACCCGCCCTGTGTTGTAATTGTTAATGTCACAGCGTAAGTGCCAACTGCATAATCATGTGATGGCGGCACTTCACCATTGAATAATGTTCCATCCCCGAAATCCCATTGCCAATCAATTATAGGGTCAATTGCAGAAACAGAAGTTGAAGCCAATTGAACTGAAAGCGGTGCGCAACCATCTAAAACAGGTGCCGCAAACGAAGCGATAGGAGAATTTAGATTAATATAATTATTCAAAAGCGTTGAACCGATGCATCCATTGGCATCTGTAAATGTCAGTCCAACCGAGTAGGAACCATCGGTAGAATAAGTGTGGCTCGGAGGTGTTGTACCGTTGAAAGAAGAGCCATCACCAAAGTCCCAAATATACGTTCCAGGCGAACCTGTTGTATTTGTAAAGTTGACTGCTTGGGGTGCACAACCTGAAGTTGGTGTTCCTGTAAATGTTGGTGTTGGAGTAGGGAGAATAGTAATGCTCTGGTTCGTATTATCAGAACAACCGGCAACTGTATTTTGAGCAGTTAATTGAATAGTGTAAACACCAGGCGACGGATAGGTCACAACTTCATTCTGATTGGTTGATCCAGCTGGATTTCCACCTATAAAGGTCCAGTTCCAAACATTTGCACCAACAGTTGAATTGTCAGTTATGTTAATCGGCGCGCCTTCACATGCCGTCGTGGGGGCAGTAATTCCAGCTTGGAAATCAGAAATTACAATATTCTGAGTAATGGTGTCCTTACAACCAAAGGAATTGGTTGAAATTAATGTAACAGAATAATTTCCTGCAACAGCATAGGTAACCATCGCTGGATTTTCCAAAGTTGAGGTTTGGCCATTTCCAAAATCCCATTCATAGCTTTGGCCACCAATCGTAATGTTTGTATATGTAACGCCTACGGGAAGTGCACATCCATTTGCGGTAGAAGAAAAATCGGGGATCGGTTTTGGATTAATCGTTATGTAAGCAAACTTTACCTCAGAGTCTGCCTGACCATTAGCCGCTGATACAACAAGAATTATGGTGTAGTTTCCAGCTGCAGAATAACTGTGAGAAGGATTCACTGCATTCGACGCGTTGCCATCACCAAAATCCCAAGACCAACCTACAATGGGTGAACCATTTGCAACTGAAAGATCTGTGAAATTAACTGGTTCTCCTGCGCACGCCACAAAATTGCCACTAACAAACTGGGCTGTAGGTGGTTGTGAAAGGCCTATGAGAGGCACTAACAGTAAAACATATGTCAGCAGCAAACGCATCGCTCATTAAATGGACATTGATTTTACTAAAAAAGAAGGTGTTTTCAAAATACGAGACGAAAATTTTCGCCGGGTGAGCTGTTTGGCCTTCTTTATTTAAAAACGCAAAGAAAAACAATTCGTTGCCTTAGTGCAAGCTAAAAAAAGAAAGTTAATATTAAATTCAAATGTGTGGCGTTGTGCACTTTAACTATTTTCTTTTAAACCGCATAAACATTCAACGAAAGGGCAACACAGAGCCATAAGACATATGGCAAAATCAGAAGTGTGGTTATCCAGGATTTTGATGAAAACATTTTGTGTTTGTAAAGCAGAATTAGAATCAATGAAAAAATTACGAAACAGCCTATTAGCGTTTGGTGCCAAGCGAAAAAAACAGGATTCCAACCTACATTTAATAGCCATTGAATACCGTAAAGAAAAAGTAATTGTTTTTTATTATCCGCACTCTTCCACGTTAGACTCATGTAGATGGAATAGCAAATCATTATCGTTGTCCAAGCCAATCCGAAGAACCATCCCGGCGGCGTCCATGGCGCCTTGTCTAATTGCTGATACCATTCATTTGTTGCGGGACTACCATTCATCAAAAGAGCCCCCACATAGAGGGCTCCAAAGTTGAGAATAAAGAAAACAAGCAGCCTCATCAGTTGAAAATCAATTTTTTCACCAATGTGTTTCCACTTTTATCCGTCAGTTTTAAGACATAAGTTCCGACTTGCAGGTTCCCTCTTTTTAAAATATATCCGTCTGACACAACATTTTCTTGGACTAATCTTCTTCCTGCAAAGTCATATAGTTCAATGCTCATATTCAAGGTCGCTCCCCACTTTACCTGCACATCATTCTGAGCAGGGTTTGGATAAACCAACAATTTCATTTCTTTGTTTTCAGCCAAGCCTGATGTGGCACATACCTCATCAACTGGTGATCCATCACAATAATTCGTAGCATACAAATTCGCTGTTTCCATCCAATCATTTGCGGGTTGTAAATCAGTATCATTACAGCCAAGTTGTTTTAACAAGAAATCACGAATAAAATTCAATGTCGTGTCCATATATGCTTGACTTCCAGCATAAGGAACGTGCGGTGCATTCGGGAATGTGTAGAATGTGTTTTCAACCCCAACAGCACATGCTCTTTCATGCAACATGCGACTTCCATCCAAGTACATGAGTGGTGTTCCCGGATTAACAACTCCCCGGTTGTATTTAACTGTTCCATCATTCGTGCCATGCACAGAACACAAAGGAACATCTCCAGCTTCTAACCAACTGTATCGGGCTAAAGCGCCACAACCACTTACTACGGCGTGTACCTTCGTGGAATACCCTGGATTACCACTCGTACCTTCTAATCCACCCAAATTAGCTATTGTACCTGCGCTTAAGTAATCTTGTATTTCACAAGGATCGTTAAGGTAGGCAACATGCAGCGCCGTAATCGCACCTGCAGAACTGCCTCCTACAAAAACATGGTTCGTGTCAATTTTATAGGTGTTGGTTGTTGCGCGATCCTTATAGAAGAAACGAATTGCTGCTTTTAAATCCTGTACAGCACGCACAACGGCTTTAACAGCATTGGCTGAATCTATTGGAAAAAACCCCAAACGATAGTCGATACTTGCACAAGCATATCCTTTTTTTGCGAACTCCTGTGACCAGGTTGCTACATCACCGTCTAATTTCGATCCACCAATAAAGCTTCCTCCATGCACCCAAATGATCAATGGTCTTGTGGCAGCCGTGTCGCCCTGTGGCTCATAAAAATCAAGTTTCAAGGTCGTGTTCGCACCACTCCAAGAGTTATTCTGACCATAAGTAATATTACTTGTCGTATTAATGGTAGAATACACATTTGAAGCATACCTTCCCGTTGAGCAAGGTGTTTGACCAAACGTTTGCGTTGCTGTCAGCAACAGAGCGGCAAAAAAAGTAGAAATTTTCATACACATGGATTTAAAAAATTATGGGAAAAGAATGGCTGAAGTAGCTGTTGCATTGACAGCCGGTATTCTTGCCTTGTATTTAGAATTGATTGCTTTTATAAATTGATTGGCCAAAACGGCATTTCCTCTTGCGTTCAAATGAATGCCATCCAATGAATACGCTCCTCCCGAAACAAATTTTGCACTCATACTGACACCGTTGTATACGAATCCGTCCGTCAATGAACCAATAAATTCGTCTGTACGAACCAAAGCCAAACCATATTGATTGGACAAGTTGGTAATTACTTGATTATATGCGGTAATTCTTGATCTTAAAAGATTCACTTCTTGCAGACTCAAGACGAATTCATCCCTGAAAGGATAAAGGACACCCACTTGGTGACACTTTACAGAATCAAGTGGCAGACTTAACAGTAAATACTCTCCAGGCAACAACTGGCGTACAGCAAAATCATTCGCTGTGCTATCCACCATCATGAACGGATTGTTGCCATAATCAAAGAAATAACCCAACGGATTATACACATTATTCAATAAGTCCAAGTTACCTGCATCAGCTTCTGTCAAGGCAAGGCCATTGTATGGTATCGTAGTAAAATACGGCATTTCTGTCACATCTGGAATTGTTGCCAATACTCCCTTTGCTCCTGATGAAATAAGCTCCTCGACAACAGCCGTATAATCCGTTTGAAATTCTAGTGCCGTTGGTAATGTTTGACCTTTTCCCCCTGCCTTTGCATAGGCCATAACATCATCCAAGCCTAAAAATAAGGAGAAAAAAGTTGGATTTTGCGCCATGGCATCTTCCATTACTGAGGCAGAAACGACGGATTTCATTCGGTTGAAATAATTGTTTTGAGCGGCATAATTTGCAGTAAACGCATCGCTCACTTTTAAACCAGGCAACCCATAGTTTCCAAAGTGGGAATTGGCATTGTACAAGTTATCAGACCATATTGACAGATCTCCTGTCGCTGCAACCCGCAAGGGAGATAGTGATGCTACATTTTCACAATCTGTTTTGTATCCTAATTTTAATTTTGAAAGCCCATTAAGATTCACCCCCACAGAGTTTGCGCTAACCAGTGGCTGATAAAAACTTCCTCCGCCCACTTTTTCCAATTGGCCTGCAATCAAATTGGCCAAGGAATTTTCCTGGCCATCAAAGTACAATGCATCATCCATGTAACCCGCGGTGTGGGCGCCACCAACCATAACAAAACGAGTAGGATTGATTTCTCCCGCCGACATTTCCGGTTCTTCAAATTTCGGTTTACAGGAAGTGATTCCTAAACCAATAAATGCGATTAAAAAATAATATTTCATACGTTTATTACCATTTATAAACCAAAGAAAAGCCTGGTGCTATGGCCTTTGTGGTGAATGTGCCAGCTAGATTTGTTTCTAAATTTCTGTCGCCGCGTTTTATTTGGGTATAATACACTGATACATCCATTGAAAAATGTTCTCCGAATCGGTATGTCCAACCGAACGTATAGTACGCTCTGTTTTTGTCGGGCGTTTCTGGGGTTACATACCCATTTTGAACTGGAGAAAACCCGAATCCGCCGCCTAAACGCACATCCATTTCTTCCATCACGCGATAGGAAATCCCACCTCTAAAGGCAAAAATATCTTTGTAATTCCTGGCCGATTTTGTGTCCGCTAAGGAAGCCGTGTTTTGTTCGTAATCAAACGCCAACGTGTCGTAGGCCTTCCACCCCACGTGATTAATATCCAGCACTGCAGCAAATTTTTCTGACGGAGTGAATGCCAATCCCACTGTCGTTACGCTTGGCAATGGCAAAGAAGAGGTGAACTTCCCGGAGGGGAAATTTGGTTCCAATGAGCTTGGCACAGTAAAAGTTGCATATCCATTATTGAGATTCATGTTTACTTGGGAACGATATGTCAAACCAAGCGCCAACTGTTCTGAAAGCTTAGCATGAATTCCTGCATTAAAGCCATACCCAATTGCTTTACCGGAAAGCTCAACATTAGCATAAGATCCATCTGCAAATTGCACTGGAATATCCTTTTGTAAATTCACATTGCCAGTTGTTAAGATTGGTCCGCCACCAATACTCACATAATCATTGAAACGAAAAGAAAGTGTTGGTTGTATAAATATTGCTTTTAATTCGAGTCTCGTAAGGGCAAAGCGCCCAATCCAGCCGTCCTCGTATTGCACAGTGCTGCCAAATGGCGTATAAACGGCGATACCGTATTTTAAGCGCGCCTCTTTTTTACTCTGAAAAAGGCCATACGCCGAAAAAGGGGTGCCGATGGGTGAATTTGTTCTGTAGCCTTCTCCTGTAGCAGAATCCACATACAATACATTTGCTAAAACACCCGTCATTGCAACATTTACTGAATTTTCATTGGAGAAACCTGCCGAACCCGGATTGTAGAAAAGACTTGCTCCATCTTGAAAAAGTGCCGTTCCAGCACAGCCCATTCCCTGTTGTTTCTGACCTTGGAAATTCACCTGAAAACCTTGGGAAAATAGCGCTTGTGAAAAGATAAAACCCGATAAAGCGAGTAAAAGTTTTAGCATAGTTTAGTTTTAGCAACACTTCGAATGTATGAATTTAATTTGAAAAGTCAAATACCGTCACAACGCACGGTCAGGATAATAATGCAATATGTTACTTGTTAGACAAAAAGCAGCATTATGAATTCATAACCAAAAAACCACAAATTCTTTACGTTATTTTAATACCTCGACAATGTACGCTTTCGACCTTTGCTAAGATGAAAGTCGCTACTCTGAATTGTCTGTATCCCTTGGAAAGTGAACACATTGTTTTCAGTTATTTGAAAGGAACAAGAAACCACCACTTACACTTATTTATTCATGGAAAATTTTACTAAACGTACACCCGAGGTTGTCGTAATCTCTGATTTACACCTCGGTACTTATGGCAGCCGCGCCAAAGAATTACTGAATTATTTAAAAACTATCCAGCCTAAAACGCTTATCTTAAATGGTGATATCATTGACATTTGGCAGTTCAACAAACGCTATTTTCCTAAAAGTCACATGAAGGTCATCAAATACATCACATCCTTGTTGAGTGAAGGAACAAAAGTGTATTACATCCCAGGAAATCACGATGAAATGCTTCGAAAGTTCAAGGGCTTTCAAATGGGTGGTTTTGAGATTGCCAACAAAGTAATGCTCAACCTAGACGGCAAAAAAGCATGGGTTTTTCATGGAGATGTTTTTGACGTTACAATGAAACATTCCATCTGGTTGGCAAAGTTGGGCGGCAAAGGATATGATTTGCTCATTGTTTTAAACACGCTAGTTAACTGGGTGAGTGTAAAACTAGGTCGCGGAAGACTCTCTTTCTCAAAAAGAATCAAAGACAACGTGAAAAGTGCCATCAAGTTCATTAACAACTTTGAAAGCACTGTTACTGAGATAGCCATGGAAAAAAGCTACGATTATGTGATTTGTGGACATATCCATCAACCCGCAATCAAGTCCTACCAAAACGAGCAAGAACAATCTGTTTTGTATCTCAACTCCGGCGATTGGGTGGAAAACCTCACAGCCCTTGAATATACCGAAGGAAAATGGTCGCTCTATCGCTACAACAATGATCCTTTAGCCAAGAGCCTTGAAAAAGAAGATGACAACGAATCTCAAGAATTGAAGCAGGCAGACAAAAACAGCAAAATGATTTTCGCTGATTTATTGGAGGAGTTTCAAATGTCAAACTTTAAAGCCAACTGAAAATGAAAGTGTTGTACGCATTTCAAGGGACGGGATTCGGACATATCTCAAGAGCAAAGGAAATCGTTCCATTATTAAAAGAAAAGGTTGAAACAGATGTGCTTATCAGTGGCGCAAACAAAGATCTTGAATTGCCTTTTGAAGTTAAATACAGAATGAAGGGGCTTACGTTCTTTGCTGGAAAAACTGGCGGAATTGATTTCTCCAAAACTTACCATAAAAACAGCCTGTTGCGTCTAGGACAAGAAATAGTTAAGGCGCCCGTAAAACAATACGATCTAGTAATAAATGATTTTGAACCAGTAACCGCATGGGCTTGTAAATTAAAAGGAACAAACTGCGTGGAGCTCAGTCACCAGGCGGCGGTTATCGATCAAAATGCTCCAAAGGCGGCAAACAAAGCGCTATTGGGAAAATTTTTGCTTGAGCGCATATGTCCCATCCCCTTCAAATATGGTTTTCATTTTCAAGAATACAACGATTTCATTTTCACTCCGGTGATACGAAAACAAGTGCGTGAGCTTGATGTAAGAGAGTGCAAAAATCATTACACGGTTTATTTACCTGCATACACATCCTCTTACCTCATTGAGCAATTGTCTAGCATTGAATCGGCATTTTGGCACATCTTTACCCCGGAAGTTGAAGAAGAAGTTACCATTGTAAATAATTTTACGCTGTGTCCCTTAAACAATGAGCGATTCTTAGAAAGTATGGCCACATCTCTTGGGGTTGTTTGTGGCGCTGGTTTCGAAACACCAGCAGAAGCATTGTACCTTGGGAAAAAATTACTTGTTGTACCAATGAAGGGCCAGTATGAGCAGCTATGCAACGCAGCTAGTCTCGAAAGTCTTGGTGTACCGGTAATTGATCACATAAATGCCACTACGATCGGAAGGTTGAGCCAATGGATAGCATCAAACCAAAGCATACAAGTGAATTATCCAGACAATATTTCATTTATACTCGATGAAGTCCTTGAAACACATTTGAAACACATCAGAAAGGGCATTCAAGCAAATACCCCAACTCATTTAAATACTGCGACAGTATAAATTAGAAATTACTTCTATATGTTTTCTTAGGAGAGGTATAGACTAGCGAAAACTCCAACCCTCTATTTTTATATTCCATCAGATAACTGTTCACAAAACAATAACTTGTGCGCAGCGTAATTCCTTTCACTCTTACCCCAAGCTGAACAATAAATGCATTTTTGTTTCGCCAGTTGAAACCAATTATTGCATCATTGTGCTTGTTTAACGAATAATAAAGCAACGAGCCCACATTTAATTCTTGTGCTTTATTTTGAGCCATATACAACACTTGTGGAGCAAGTAAAACCTTATCATCCAATTGATAAGACATTCCAAAATGTGCGTTAAAATGGAGTGGCATAGCCAAGTTTACTCCGTTTATTCGCTCGCGATTAGTCGTTATATTGTACAAAGAAGTTCCTGCGTAGACCTTCATTTTATTCGGCTTAACATTTACCCTGTAGTAAAGTCCAACGTTGGTATTGAACTGTGTAAAAACACTTGTATTAAAGTTCTCACCATTTGGAAGTGACAAATCAAAACCTGAAGCTGAAGCAGCAGAATATTGACTGTCAAACGAATAATCTACCGGTGAATAGCTCTTGTTCAACATACCAAATTGTACACCCACGGCAAGGTTTTGTTTGTCGATACCATCAACATTCTTTCCAATTAACTTATAAGATGTTCCAAACATAAAATTGGTGGTCGTAAATACATTGCTCACACTTCTGTCATTGCTGAAATATTGTCCAACTGTCCATTTATCTCCAACGGGAATATCCAAACCTTCTGAAACACTTCGGTAGTTGCCCGGTCCTGCTGAGTAGTTTGCTTTTTGATCCCTGTAATTCACGTTCAAACGCAAACCTGTATAATCTGAAGACAAGCGCTCACCAAGTAATGCTGGATTCAAATACGTTGGATTAGCATCAAATTGAGAATAATGATAATCCTGAGAGTATGTCTTCAATGTTGCAAAAATCAACGCGGTAAATGCTAAAGCTATCCTTTTCATAACACTCTTTTTAATACCTGTTTAGATGAATGACTCCATAAAGATTCACGTTTTCATTGTCAAGGGTTTCACCTTTAATGATATATTCATAGGACCCGGAAGGTTGCGGAACACCTCTGTAATTTCCTGTCCATCCAATGGCTTGGTCTGTACTTTCAAAAATCAAATTACCCCACTCATTGAATATTTGCATACGAATGGTCTTAAATGGTCCGCCTCGCACATACAGCACATCATTTGCACCATCACCGTTTGGCGTAAAAGCACCTGGAATGGCCACATTATTCGTTGCAAGAATGTAAACATTTTCACAAAGTGTATCTGTACATCCATATTGACTAACAGCTGTTAAACAGACTTCATAAATTCCCGTATCAGCAAAAATATGTATTGGGTCTTCCTCATTTGAATAGGTGCCATCACCAAACGACCAGCTAACTGAAGTTGACAACACTGATTCATTCATGAAATCAATTTGTGCTTGTGGCACAGCTGCCGTATCATTTGAAACAAGGTACGCGGCAGTTGGGTGATCCTCCATTGTAATTGCATCCACAAAAAGCAACGAATCCACACAGCCATAAGGCGTTGTTACCTGCAAGAGCACTGAATAGTTAGCGGTTGAAACATAAACTTCAGTAGGGTTCTGCAGTGACGAAGTATCTCCATTTCCAAAATCCCATAAATACGTTGAACCCAAAGGTGTTGTTGAAAGGTCATCGAACGTTACAGACAATGGCGAACAACCTGCCGCAGGCAAAACAGCAAAGTTGACAATCGGTTTGTCTTCAATCACCAATGGTTTGACAATTGTATCTGAACAACCCTGATCTGTTGAAACAATTAGAGAAACATTAAACGTACCTGCATCTAGATAAACGTAAACAGGATCGGACAAGGTACTTGAGTTTCCGTTGCCAAAATTCCAATTCCATGAAGTAGTGGCCCCT
>CAISOQ010000445.1 GCA_903887095.1 uncultured Flavobacteriia bacterium | reverse complement strand
CTGCAGCTACGGTGAATGATCTGAATGCAACAGGAACGGATGTTGCCTGGTATTCAACTGCAACAGGTGGAACGCCGTTGGCTTCATCTGCAGCATTATCGAACGGAACGTATTATGCTACTCAAACCGTGAACGGATGCGAAAGTTCGGATCGTCTGGAGGCGGCAGTAACGATCAATGCACCGGTAGCACCGTCAGGTAACCCAACTCAGACTTTCTGTTTCTCCGGTACTGTTTCAGATCTGCAGGCTAACGGTCAGAACATCCAGTGGTACAATCCATTGATTGGAGGAGGAACAACTCCGCTCAATCCGGGTGATGCTTTGGTTGATGGATTTGCTTATCAGGCCACACAAACAGTTGATGGATGTGAAAGTCAAAATCAGTTCCTTGTCACGGTGGATATTATAACTTTCTCTAATGGTGTCAACCTGAACGGAGCGACATTAACAGCAGCTGCTACAGGCGCAACATACCAATGGATCGATTGTGATGATAACAATGCTGCGATCAACGGATCAACGGCCCAGACGTTTACCCCTGCACAAAACGGAAATTACGCGGTGGTGATCACTATAAACGGATGTTCCGATACGAGCGCCTGCGTTGTGATCACAACTGTTGGTCTGGAAGAGGATAAAGTCGAAATGTTGAATATTCAGCCTAACCCTACAAGCGGAATGCTGATAATCACTGTTTCACAACCAACAGATGCGGTGGTTACTGCTTCCAACGGCACAATCATTACCACATTGAAATTAGAAGGCGAGACAGTTCTTGACGCAACGAAATATGCAACAGGGGTTTATTATCTGCGCACATCTGAAGGTCAGACAGTGAAGTTTATTAAGGAATAAGAGACGTCAAGGTTAAGCACAAAACAGTATAATACAAGAAATTATGAAAACATTAAAACGACTATTTATTTTTACAGCACTCATAACTCCTCTTTTTCATGCCAATGCACAGAATGAAAATGCATTGCATTTCGACGGGATGAATGATGCAGTTTTATTGCCAACTAGCACACATTCCCAAATTACAAACCAGGGAACCATAGAGGCATGGATCAATACAACTGCGAATAATACCGGATACAGAGGATTGGTAGTGCGAAGTACTTTCTACGGTTTATTTTTAGTAGATAATAAATTGAGCACATATATCTGGGGTGGATCAACACCTGGTGTTGTAACGTACAGTGGAGCAAATCTCAATGACGGCCTATGGCATCATGTAGCATTTTCTTTTCAGGTAGGGGTTACAGGTGGTTCGCAAATGTATTTGGATGGTCAACCAGTTGGACCTGCCATAACCCTTCAGGTAGGTTCAACACCGTATCCTTTTCAATTGGGATGTAATACGAATCTGCAGTATTACGGCGGAAAAATGGATGATGTCAAGATCTGGTCTCGTGCATTGTCAGCTCAAGAATTGGCAAATCCCATAGCCTGTGGCTCAAATGGAACAACGGGACTAGTTGGAAGTTACTCCTTCAACTCCGGTAGTCCAAGTCAGAATAATTCGGGCCTTACAACACTCACGGATAATAGTGGCTTAAATAACAATGGGACTTTAAATAACTTTACCCTCACTGGAGTTACTTCAAATTGGGTATCTGGTTATGTTTGCGAATGTACAACTCCGACAGGTGATGCAGCTCAGACATTTTGTGAAGGAGCTCAAATAGCTAATTTGGTTGCCCAAGGACAAATTGTTGAATGGTATGATGTTCCAACAGGAGGAACGGCACTTGATACTACAACTGTCCTGACGGATGCAACAGTATATTATGCGGCCCAAGGAGGTGGGGGTTGTTTGTCCACAGCGAGACTGGCTGTTACGGTTACTATCAGTGGGCCAGCTCCGCCTGCTCCAACAGGTGCGGGTCAACAATTCTTTTGTACTATCAATAATAGCACGATAGCAGAACTTACAGCTGTAGGAACAGATATAAAATGGTATGCGTATCAGGGAGATCCTGTGTCACTAGCTTCAACTACTCAGATTAATCAGCAGTGGTATTATGCGACACAAACTGTAAATGGTTGTGAGAGTGAAACCTATCTAGATGTTTTCGCCTTTGTAACAAGTCCCACACCTCCTTTTATCGTGGATTCATACAAAAGTTTTTGCCCTGGAGCCACTATTGCGGATTTAACTGGTACCGCATCCTTGAGTTGGTATCCAACGCCTTTAGGAGGAACCTCTTTCGCAACCTCAGACGTATTAACAAATGGAACGACTTATTTTGCCTCTAAAGTACAATTACAGTGTGAAAGCGTGCAACGTATTCCAGTCACTGTTTATGTTGGGCCATTGGATCTATCTGTTTCTTTAAGTGGGACCTTGTTGTCTTCAAGCCAAAATTATGCGCTTTATAAATGGATAGATTGTTCAACAGGTGTAGCAATTCCAAATGAAACCTATCAATCATACAACATGTTAAATGAAGGTTCTTATTCTGTAGTTGTTACCTTACCGAATTGCTCTGATACCAGCGAATGTTACCCGCAAGTAGCATTTATTAATGAAAATACATTGCCAACAAATGAACTTGTTGCGCTGCCAAACCCTACTCATTCAACTTTGACAATTAAAGTAAATAAACCTGCAAGTGCAAATATGTTCAATGCACAAGGTGTTTTTATTCAGCCTTTAGAACTGGAGGGGGAAACAAACTTGGATGTTCTCCATTTTGACTCAGGTGTATATTTCATTTTAACCAGCGAAGGGCGTTCATTAAAATTTATTAAGGAATAGAGATCTTCTTTCAAAGGTGAAAGATCCATTGAGAAAATGTTCAAGGGATTTTTTCATATTCTTAAAGTAAATCAAAAAAGAATGGGCTGCTAATCAAGCAGCCCATTTCTTTTTCAAGATATATTTTGAGCATTATTCACACAATTCATTTCTCTTTTGTTTAACTTTTGTTTCTATTCTTTAAACAATACGGCAATCACTTTGTTTTTACTTCAGAAATAGGAGATACTTGATCGGCACACTTCCGAAACAGTGCTCTTAAAATTTAAAATCGAGAAGAGCTCAAAAAACTCATCCTGATTCAAATAAATGAGAAAATGAAAAAAATAGCTGTATTCCGTAAAGAGCATTTTAATGCTGCCCATCGATTACACAATGCAACGTTGTCCGACGCCAAAAATGCTGAATTGTTTGGTAAATGCAACAACCCGAATTACCACGGTCACAACTACGAACTAATAGTTAAACTAACAGGGGAAGTAAATCCTGAAACGGGTTACGTATATGACACAAAAGAATTGAGCAAACTACTAAAAGAAAATATTCTAGAGCGTTTTGATCACAAAAACCTTAACCTGGATGTACCGGAATTTAAATCCATCAATCCAACCGCAGAAAATATCGTCTTGGTGATCTACGATATTCTTCGCGCTCAAATAGACACTCGTTACGAATTAAACTTAAGACTTTATGAAACAGAACGGAATTTCGTTGAATACCCTGCTTAAAGGTGAGCAGATAAGCCTTTCACACTTAAGTGAGGAAGAAATTGGTGATGAACACGCCTTTACCAGTACCGATACGCCTTTGCGTCCGGATGCTTTTGACAAGAGTGAAGAAGAAAAAATGGCCATCATTGAAAAGCATTTCAGGGCCATAATGGATACACTAGGTCTTGACCTCACTGACGACAGCCTTAAAGGAACTCCAAAAAGGGTAGCAAAAATGTACGTCCAGGAGATCTTTAGCGGACTGAACCCTGCTAACAAGCCTAAAGTGGCCTTATTTGAGAATAAATACCGATACGACCAAATGCTCCTTGAAAAGGACATTACCTTCTACAGCAATTGCGAACATCACTTTGTTCCTATTTTTGGGAAAGCCCATGTAGCCTATATTTCCAATGGCACGGTTATCGGATTAAGTAAACTCAACCGAATAGTTCAGTATTTTGCAAAGCGACCACAAGTTCAAGAACGTATGACGATGCAGATCGCACGTGAACTGCAAAGCATATTGCAAACAGAAGACGTTGCAGTGATCATTGACGCAAAGCACTTGTGCGTTTCGTCCCGTGGTGTGCAAGACAATAATTCAGCTACAGTGACTTCCTTTTACGGGGGAAAATTCGAAAAAGAAACTACACGCCAAGAGTTGTTCAAATACATTGAAATGTAACCAAACAGGAACCAATTTAAATCATACAAAAATCCCCTTTTCACGAAATCGTGTGAGGGGATTTTTCTTTTAATAAACTCACAACTACTTATCTACTTGATTGAAGTGAATTTTGATTTCCAATATGAAATGAGTTTTATTGAAGTGGCTAACTTTTACAACTAAACTTTTTTACAATTAATACTACAAAAGAAAAGGGAAGTTGTAAAACTTCCCTTTATATCTAATTGGTAATAAAGGACTAAGCCAATTCCACTGTCAATTGATCATCCGTCTTCGTGACTTTGAGTAGCCCTTGCTTAGTAAGCGATTTGATACTCACATCCCACTGTTTTCCGCTTAAGCCTGCTTTCACTTTCAATGCAGAAAGATCCATTGTTCCTTCATTCTGAACCAGATCGAAGATCAATTTCTCGTTCTCATTCAATTCGAGCTTATGGGATTTCACTTCAGGGCGCATTTGCGGGAAGAACAATACTTCCTGGATCGATGGATTATTGGTAAGGAACATGATCAGACGGTCCATTCCAATGCCCAAACCTGAGGTTGGCGGCATTCCATATTCAAGAGCTCTTAAGAAGTCTTGGTCGATAAACATTGCTTCGTCATCGCCGCGCTCAGATAATTTCAATTGTTCTTCAAAACGCTCACGCTGGTCGATCGGATCATTCAACTCCGAATACGCATTGGCAATCTCTTTTCCACAAACCATCAACTCAAAACGCTCTGTCAATTCAGGATCGTTTCGGTGTGTTTTACAAAGCGGTGACATCTCTTTTGGATAGTCAGTGATGAATGTCGGTTGAATGTAATTGCCTTCGCACTTTGCACCAAAAATCTCATCGATCAATTTTCCTTTACCCATCGTAGTGTTCACTTCCAAGCCCATTCCTTTGGCAGCAGCGAACAATTCTTCTTCCGTTTTTTTGGATATATCGAAGCCTGTAAATTCGAGTATTGCATCACGCATGCTGATTCGCTTGTATGGCGCTTTGAAATCAATCTCATGTTCACCAAAAGTTGATTTCGTTGTTCCATTGACAGCCATTGCACAATGCTCAAGCAATTGCTCCGTGAAATCCATCATCCAGTTGTAATCTTTGTAAGAAACATAGATCTCCATCGCTGTGAACTCAGGATTGTGCGTTCTGTCCATTCCTTCGTTTCTGAAATTCTTTGAGAATTCATAGACGCCATCAAAACCACCAACAATAAGTCGTTTCAAGTACAACTCATTGGCGATACGCATGTAAAGCGGAATATCGAGTGCATTGTGATGCGTAATGAATGGACGAGCGGATGCTCCGCCAGGAATTGCTTGTAAAATTGGTGTTTCAACCTCCATATAACCAGCATCATTAAAAAACTGACGCATGGCATTGAACAATTTAGTTCGTTTGATAAAAACTTCTTTGACATGAGGGTTTACCGCTAAATCTGCATAGCGCTGACGGTAGCGTTGTTCTGGATCCGTAAAGGCATCGTGCACCTTTCCTTCAGCATCTGTTTTTGGCAGAGGAAGTGGCTTCAGCGATTTGCTCAACAATGTAAATTCCTTCACATTGACAGAGATTTCGCCAACTTGCGTTTTAAAAACTTCTCCTTTCACACCGATGAAATCGCCTAGATCAAGCAATTTCTTGAATACATCGTTGTAAAGTGTTTTATCCTCACCTGGACAAATTTCATCGCGATTGAAATAAACCTGCAATCGACCAGTTGAATCTTGTAACTCGGCAAAAGAGGCTTTACCCATGACGCGCTGACTCATCATTCTTCCTGCAAGACAAACAACCTTTCCTTCCTGAAAATCAGCCTTGATAGCTGAAGTGTAATCAGTTACGGGGTAGAGAGCAGCCGGATAAGGCTCTATGCCCATATCACGCAGCTTATTCAACGATTCTCTTCGTTGTAGCTCAAGATCTGAAAGTTCAAAAACGCTCATGTTGTTAAAATTGAGGTGCAAAGATACGAAGGATTCGGAAAAGTTCTAGTTGGAATTCGCGTTTGAAAATTCGGTTCGTTCCTCTGGGAATGAATCGATCAAAAAAACTCAATCCTTGTTCCTCGTTCTTTGCTCTTTGTTCTATCTTTGACCTATGGATTTCAATGTCGTTAAAGCTTTGCACATCATCTTTGTAGTGAGCTGGTTCGCCGGATTGTTCTATATTGTCCGACTCTTTATTTACCACACAGAGGCCCAAGAAAGGACCGATGTTGAGCGAAAAGTGCTTTCAGATCAATTTGTAATCATGGAGAAAAAACTGTGGTGGATCATCACTACACCGGCCATGATTCTCACTTTAATTTTTGGAATATGGATGATTGTTTTAAATCCTGTTTACCTCCAAATGGGCTGGATGCACATTAAACTGACGTTTGTTGCGGTTTTATTGGTATACCATTTTGTTTGTCAAAAGATAATTTTTTCGATGCAGAAAGGTGTTTTTAATTGGACATCCAATGGATTGAGAATCTGGAATGAACTCGCCACATTGGTGCTTGTAGCTGTGGTATTTCTGGTTGTTATGAAAGATTCCCTCAACTGGATCAAAGGTACCGTCGGTTTTTTCGCCGTGGCCATTGGATTAATGATAGGGATTAAAATCTATAAAAGATTGCGGAAGGGGTAGATTTTTTCTTGGTCG
>CAISOQ010000444.1 GCA_903887095.1 uncultured Flavobacteriia bacterium | reverse complement strand
GTCTAATACTTCATAATTAATTGAGTCATTTCGCATAACCAAGACCTCTGTGTTGTCGATTTCTTTTAGGTAGCGAACAAGATTAAAAACGAAAGAATCAAAATTGTCTATGACAGCTATTTTCATGATACAGTTATTATTGAATTATTGTTTGCTAATTGAATAGCATTCCTAACAGCATTGAGCTTGTTTGTTACCTCTTGGCGCTCATTTGCGCTTATTGAATCAATTACTATTCCCGCACCAGCGCGGTAATGAAGAACATTTTCTTTAGACAATAAGCTTCTAATAACAATGGCCATATTGATGTTTCCATTGGGTTCTATAAATCCTATGGCACCACCATAATATTCGCGTGGAGACAATTCATACTGGGAAATTAAGTCTAGCGCTTTCGGTTTAGGCGCGCCAGAAAGCGTACCCGCTGGAAATGTTGCATTAAACAATTGCATGGCCGCCCCTTCCGAATTCCCTGTTACTTTGGAAACGATATGGAAAACATGACTGAATTGCTGAATTTCTTTGAACGTTTCCACTTTTACATTGGAACAAAATCTGCTGAGGTCATTTCGAGCAAGATCAACTAACATGACATGTTCTGCATTTTCTTTTTCATCTACTTTAAGTTGACTTAATCGCTCTTTGTCTTTCTCTATGTCGCCAGATTTCTTTACTGTACCAGCAATTGGATGGATTTCAGCTTTACCATTTTTAATTATCAATTGCGCCTCAGGTGAACTACCCATCAGACGATAGGATTCAAAATCAAAATAGAATAAATAGGGTGAGGGATTTAATCTTCGCAATTCTCGGTAAACATTAAATTCATCTCCGAAAAAAGATTGAGAAAAGGCATTTGAAAGCACCAACTGAAAGACGTTTCCGCGCTTGCAGTGTTTAATTGCATCATTCACCATATTTTCAAATTCAAGGTCAGAGAATTCAGACTTTTCAGCATCTGTAAGTTCAAAAGGGAAATCGGTGTGGGCTTTTTGCGATAAAAGTTTCTGGCATTCTTCTTCCGTCAATTCATTGTGTTGGAAGTCATTTTTTATAATAATCCCTTCATCTTTGAAATGGTCAATGATGATGAGGTAACGAAATAGAAAGAGGTGAAGATCGGGTAAGCCGAGTTGTTTTGACTTTGGATTGATCTGTTTTTCAGAGTAATGTGAAAATTCGAAACCAACACGACCATAAAAACCATTGAATTGTTTGGATTGATCGAATTGAAAGGAATCTAAAAGGCTAGAAGTCTGATCGATAATGTCCTTCGTGTCAATTGGAAACAATTGGTTGAAAGATGGGTCATCCGGAAATGTGACCTTGAACTTTTGCTGATCTAATTGAATTTCTAAAATTGGATCAAGTCCGATAATTGATGCGCTTTGAGATCGATCATGGTAATCGTTACTCTCTAATAAACACGCATTTCTATGTTTGTAACGTAAGCCGAGATAGAGTCCAATTGGAGTAAATCTATCTGCATTGAAGAATTGTGATGTTGTGTAAACTTTCATGGTAATTGAAAAATGATGAAAAAAAAACGGCTTGTCTGGTGTGACAAGCCGTTTAACTATTTTAAAGAGGAAAAATTAAAACAAGCGCCATTCACACCAACGAGTTGTTGCGTGCCACCACCAATTTTGATTTTGTAGATTCATTTTCACAGCACAAATCTTTTGAATTATTTTTTTATAAACCAAATCAATTTTAAAAAAATTAAATCTTAGAGTTCATTCTTGAGTATATTTGTCCCAATGAAATTGATGCAAAATTTAAACTGTTGGCCTGTAAATCTGTTATAGATTTGGAGCAGTTTATTGGATATATACGAGCCTCCTATTGGAGGCTTTTTTAGTTTATTAAAATGAATTTACAAGAAAAAATTACAACGTCTAATCGTCCTTATGTCATAGCGGGGCCATGCAGTGCTGAGACAGAAGAACAATTGTTTAATGCCTGTGAACAGTTGGCAAAAAATAGTCATGTGGCTGCATTACGTGCTGGAATTTGGAAACCACGTACACGACCTGATTCATTTGAAGGAGTTGGTGAAATCGGATTAAAATGGCTTGTTGATGCAGGCAAGAAAGTTGGGTTACCTGTTGCAACGGAGGTGGCTACCCGAGAACATGTTGAAAAGGCATTGAATGCAGGTGTTGATATTCTTTGGATTGGAGCTCGAACAACAGTCAATCCATTTGCAGTTCAAGAAATTGCAGATGCCTTGCATGGAACTAGCATCCCGGTTATGATCAAGAATCCAGTAAATCCTGATTTGGAATTATGGATTGGTGCATTTGAGCGATTGGAAAAAGCTGGATTGAAAGATTTGGTGGCAATCCATCGGGGCTTCTCAGTTTACAAACATCCGAAATACAGGAATGTGCCTAATTGGGAAATTCCTATTGCGTTGAAAGAACGATTGCCCCAATTGCCAATTATTTGTGACCCGAGTCATATCACAGGAAAACGAGCTTTGATTCAGGAAGTTAGCCAAAAGGCAATGGATCTCAATTTTGACGGATTGATCATTGAATCACATTGTGATCCGGATAATGCTTGGTCAGATGCAGCTCAACAATTAACACCAGAACAGTTGACTTCAGTGCTTCAACAACTTGTGCTTCGTTCACGTGAAATAGGAGTTGATGCGGCAGATTATCTTTTCGATATGCGCGAAAAAATTGCTATTCTCGATGATCGACTTTTTGATTTATTGTCAGCTAGAATGCTTTTGAGCGAAGAAGTTGGTCAATTTAAAAGAGAAAAAAATATAACCATTTTACAACAAGACCATTGGGCGAAAATGATCCTTAACCGCTTAAATAAGTCTGAAGAATATGGTTTGACAGAAAAATTCATTCGACAATTAATGGATGCTATTCATCAAGAGTCAATTCGACATCAAGTAAAAATGATGAATAAGTAGTAACGTTCTTTATCACTTCAGTTATTCTTCTATAAATAAACTTATGAAACGAAATTTGACATCTCTACTTTGTTTGGCACTTCTATTTTTGTCTGCATCCTCAAAGTCGGCTAAGAAACCAATTACGCTGAAAAAGGCATTGACAGATTCTTTTGTTTATGTACCGAGTGGAAATGTGATTTTAAACAAAGACACCATTTCGGTGCAAGCTTTTTACATCTATCAAACAGAAGTCAAGAATATAGATTATCAGGAATTTATCGCAGATTTGAAAAAGAAGGGCGATCAAGAAAAGTTGCTTGTCGCTCTTGTCGATTCGGCAAAGTGGAATCTCAGGTCTGAAAAAAATTCAGCTTATGAAACATATTATCATTCACATCCGGCATACAGTGAATTTCCTGTGGTCAATGTCTCTCATGAAGCAGCAATGCTGTATTGTAAATGGCTGAGTGAGAAATACGATGAAAAATATGGCACGAAAGGAAGATTTCTTTTTCGTCTAATGGAAAAGGCAGAGTATGTTCGAGCATCCCGTGGTGATTCAGATGCTACTTATTCTTGGGGGACACATTCCTTGCGCAATGACAAAGGACAACTAATGTGCAATCATGCACAATTAAGTGGTGAAAATATTCATAGAAACAGAGAAAAAAACACGTATGAAATTCGTTTCAACAGTGCGGTAAATGGCGTAATTAGTTATGCAGATGTTTTGGCTGCTGCTAAGTCCTATTGGCCCAATCAATTCAAGGTGTATAATTTAAATGGTAATGCGGGTGAAATGATTCGCGATAAGGGAGTCGCAATGGGTGGTTCATGGCAAGATCCTGGCTATGATGTGCGCATCGAATCAGAATTTTTGTACGATGGACCGAATCCATTTACAGGTTTTAGGGTGGTAATAACTGATGTTGAAAACTGGTAAAATCAATTTTAGACTTTCTTTTTCACCGTTTGTATTTTTGAGAAAAAATTAATCATGACTTTAAAAGATACAATTGGTGCTGTTGAGGAATTTCACAACGCATTTGGTATAACGAATAACTATGAACTTACTTCTGAACTTTCAGAATCGGATGTGCTTCTGCGTTACAAATTGATGCGGGAAGAAAATGAGGAATACCTTGAAGCGGCTCAAAATGGAGATATCGTAGAGATTGCAGATGCCTTGGGCGATATGCTTTACATTCTTTGTGGAACAATTCTAAAACACGGTTTACAGGATAAAATTGCAGCGGTTTTTCAGGAAATCCAGCGTTCCAATATGAGTAAATTGGATGCAAATGGTAAGCCTATTTACCGAGAGGATGGAAAGGTCTTGAAATCAGAATTGTATTTCAAACCAGATATTAAAGCAATCCTTGATAAAGCATAGAAAGTAACATGCTTCCATTCAATATTCGTGTTTATGGGTTGCTTATAAACAAGCACCGACAAATTTTAGTTTCAGATGAATGCCGCAATGGTTATTCATTTACTAAATTCCCTGGTGGTGGACTCGAATTCGGCGAAGGGTTCACTGAGGCATTGAAGCGTGAATTTATCGAAGAATTGAATTTAGCGGTAGAGGTGGGCGAACTGTTTTATTTCAACGATTTTTTCCAGGAATCAGCATTCAATCCCAAACATCAGATTCATTCTTTTTATTATCATGTAGCTGCAGAAGAATGGGAATTCATTGAAACTGATAAGCACGATGTGCCACTAAAAGAGGAAGGTGAAAAGCATCGATGGATTGCTGTTGACCAGTTAGATATTGAACATTTTACATTTCCAATCGATAAATTGGTAGCAGAGAAGTTGCGGCAAAAAATGTGATTTCAATAAAATGAATCTGCCACACGTTGGCAAATCATTCCGTGAATTCTTTTGTTTATTTCTTGCTGATTTTTCAAGTAAAAATCGAACTCCGAACCAGTCATTAAACCAATCACGTATCCAATAAGTTGATTTTTCAGCGCACTTTGACCTGTAATAAATTGCCTGATTTTTTC
>CAISOQ010000443.1 GCA_903887095.1 uncultured Flavobacteriia bacterium | reverse complement strand
GTCATTCGATCAAGCCTGGAGTTGCAACTGGAGATGAAGTTCAAAAGATTTTTCAATATGCGAAGGAGAAGGTATTTGCTCTTCCTGCAATTAATGTAACCAGTTCGAGCACTGTGAACGGTGTGTTGGAAACTGCTGCGAAATTAAAATCACCTGTGATCATTCAGTTTTCGAATGGTGGCGCACATTTTTTCGCAGGAAAAGGTTTGTCAAATGAAAATGAAAAGGCTGCTATTGCAGGAGGTGTTGCGGGTGCAAAACACATTCACACGCTTGCCGAGGCGTACGGTGCCACTGTCATCTTGCATACAGATCATTGTGCCAAGAATTTATTGCCATGGATCGATGGTTTACTTGATGCGAGTGAGGAACATTTCAAATTAACAGGTAAACCGTTATACAGCTCACACATGTTGGATTTATCTGAAGAACCAATTGAAGAGAACATCGAGATTTGTAAAAAATACCTTGCTCGTATGAGTAAGATGGGGATGACACTTGAAATCGAGTTGGGTATTACTGGTGGAGAGGAAGACGGTGTAGATAATACAGATGTTGACAGTTCAAAGTTGTACACACAACCTGAAGAAGTGGCTTTTGCATATGAAGAACTCATGAAGGTTTCTGATAAGTTTACAATTGCAGCGGCATTTGGAAATGTACATGGTGTTTACAAGCCAGGCAATGTAAAATTGACTCCAAAGATCTTGAAGAATTCTCAAGAATACGTGCAAAATAAATTCAATACAGGAAATAATCCGGTTGATTTTGTATTCCATGGTGGTTCTGGTTCAACACTTGAAGAAATCCGTGAGGCTATCGGCTACGGTGTCATTAAAATGAATATCGATACGGATTTGCAATTTGCATTTACCGAAGGGGTAAGAGATTATGTAGTGAATAAAATTGATTACCTTAAAACTCAAATTGGAAATCCTGAGGGAGACGATAAACCGAATAAAAAGTACTACGATCCAAGAAAATGGATGCGCGAAGGGGAGATTACATTCAATGATCGTCTTGTGAAAGCATTTGAAGATCTAAACAATATCAATACACTTTAATTGATCATTTCAATTTATAAAATATGAGTTGGTTTAAAAGAAACAAAGAAGGAATTACAACGTCGACAAAAGAAAAAAAGGAAACACCTGAAGGTCTTTGGTCGAAATGCTCAAAATGTAAAACGCTTTTTACAGCGGATGATTTGGCAAAGAATAATTTCGTCTGCGACAGATGTTCCAACCACGAAAGAATTGGTTCTGAAGAGTATTTTTCTATATTGTTTGATAAAGGAGAATATGTTGAATTGGATGAAAAGTTGACTTCTGGAGATCCTTTGAAATTTGAGGATACTAAAAAATACACAGATAGAGTAAAAGCGACCCAAAAGTCATCTGGTTTGTATGATGCTATTCGAACAGCAAAAGGAAAATTGGATGGAATGGATTTCGTTGTTGCGGCAATGGATTTCTCTTTCATTGGTGGATCGATGGGTTCTGTAATGGGCGAAAAAATTGCACGTGCTATTGATGAAGCAATTCGAATTAAAGCACCATTCATGATTATTTCCAAGTCAGGAGGAGCAAGAATGATGGAAGCCGGTTATTCGTTGATGCAAATGGCAAAAATATCGGGCAAATTAGGTCAGTTGTCAGAGGCAAAATTGCCATATGTCTCTTTTCTTACGGATCCAACAACTGGAGGAGTAACGGCATCTTTTGCCATGCTTGGAGATATTAACATCGCTGAGCCAGAATCATTGATAGGATTTGCTGGTCCACGTGTAGTAAAAGAAACAATTGGACGTGACCTGCCAGAAGGATTCCAAACGGCTGAGTTTGTATTGGAACACGGATTTTTAGATTATATTGTGGACAGAACAAAATTGAAGGAAACCCTTTCATTGTCCTTGAAACTCTTTATGAATTAAAAAAAAAGTCCCGAGTAATCGGGACTTTTTTTTGCAGGTAATTTCTTGATTTTTACAAATTCAATTCACCTCTGTTCTCTAATTCCTTGTAATGTTTTACGAGATCCAACGCAGCTGGAATAACATCACTGCTCAAGACAATAAGTGAACCTGGTACCGCGTGTTTAATAGCATAAGTGATGGCTTCTTTTTCAGAAGGAATGATGGTTCTCTTTTTATTCGGATCTACCATATTGATTCCATCTTGAAGCATTTGAATTAATTCCTCTTCTGACCTTCCACGCAGGTGTTTGTCTTGACGAATTATTATTTCATCAAACGCACCCGCTGCCGTTTTACCAATTTCGTTGTTGTCTTCTTCGCGACGGTCACCAATTCCGGCAATAATCCCAACTTTAACCGTTGCATCAAATGTGTCAACAAATTTTGTCAACGCTCTCATTCCTGCTGCATTGTGCGCGTAATCTAAGAGAACTGTAAAGTCTTTAAACTCAAATAAATTCAGACGACCAGGAGTTTGAGAAGGAGAAGGAAGGAATGATTCCAATCCCGCTTTCATATCTTCAATACTTACGCCTTGGATATTTGCAGCAAGAACTGCTGGAAGTACATTTTGAATCATGAATTCCGCCTTGCCACCATACGTCAATGGAATCTCTTCAGCTCTCAT
>CAISOQ010000442.1 GCA_903887095.1 uncultured Flavobacteriia bacterium | reverse complement strand
TGAAAGCTTTGATTTAACGTTTTTTATTCAAGTCCTCATAAATGAAATGAATGTCTTGTTAAAAAATGGACAAGAATTAGCGCATGTACATCATGGGAATACAATTTGTTATTCGGATGCTAGTCTTCTAAAAAATGTATTGATCAATTTAATTTCAAATGCAATTAAGTTTTCACCAGAAAATAGTAAAATCACGATTGCAACTACTATTCAAAATAACCAAACAGAAATCAAAGTCATTGACCATGGCATAGGCATACCAGAGAAAGACCAGGTTCATTTATTTGAAAGATTTTTTAGAGCAACCAATGTGACCAATATTCAAGGCACAGGATTAGGCTTGCATATTGTAGGCAGGTACATTGAATTATTAAATGGCCACATTAGTTATCAAAGTCAATTAGAAGATGGAAGTGTGTTTTATATAAAACTTCCCAATAAACAATTATAAATCAGAGCAAAGCAGATGGAAAAAATATTACTGATCGAAGACAATGAGGCCTTAAGAGAAAACACTGCCGAAATCTTATCGCTAGCTAATTTTGAAGTTGTTACAGCCGAAAATGGAAAAATTGGCATCGAAATGGCAAGATTACACCAACCAAATTTGATTGTATGTGATATTATGATGCCTGTATTAGATGGATTTGGTGTGTTTCAGATTCTACATAAAACCCCCGCATTACAACATATTCCATTTATCTTTTTAAGTGCAAAAAGCGAGCGTGGTGATTTAAGAAAGGGCATGGAAATGGGCGCAGACGACTATATTACTAAGCCATTTACAGATGCAGAACTCATCAATGCCATTCATACAAGGTTAGAAAAAGTAAAACACAATCGAACATTAGCAGTCAAAGGCATTGAAGGTTGGTATCAAATACTTACAGACCTAGGTAAGAAAGACGAAATGCATATTGCCTTGGAGCAACATGATATTGTAGAATATAAAAAGAAGCAAATTATTTACGCAGAAGGTCAGCATCCTAATAAACTATATTATATAGAATCGGGGAAAGTAAAAATTTACAAAACCAGTGAGTCTGGAAAAGAATTTATTACAAGTTTATTGTCGGCAGGTGATTTCTTTGGACATATTGCCCTACTCGAAAATAAAACTTATGTCGAATTTGCTGAAACAATAGAAGAATCAAAGATTCGAAATATTCCAAAAAGAGAATTCGAAGATTTATTAACCCAGCATCAAGAGATTGCTTTAAAAGTGATTAAATTATTGGCAAATAATATTGCCGAAAAAGAGGATCAATTGGTCGCATTGGCTTATCATAGTTTAAGAAAAAGAGTGGCAGATGCTTTATTAGCCTTGAAGAAAAAATACGAACAACCAGATGAAGATGTGTTTTCAATTGCCATTGCAAGAGAAGACCTTGCAAATATTGCTGGTACAGCAACAGAAAGTTTAATTAGAACACTTAGCGATTTTAAGTCCGAAAAATTAATTTCTATTAAAGAGGGTAAAATAACCCTCTTAGAAGTAAAGAAATTAGCTAGTTTATGTAACTAAATTTATTTATTGTTAAATGTCTCTAATTCCAGATCAATCGCATGTTTCCATTGTATGAATTCCTGTTCTAGATAACCTAATTGCTGTTTATCTTTCTTTAATTTCTGCTCATCTATTGTTTTAGACGCTTTATACACTAAAAAATCTTTTTTGATTAATTGCAGTGCAACTTCTCTGTTTAAAATCTGTTGTTGAATTTCTTCTGCCCAAAGAATTATTTTAGATTCAATCATGGCATCAATATAAATAGTCAACTTTCTTTTGATGAAAGCTTGTTCCTCTTGGATAAAATCTAAGGTTCGTTTCAAAGACTCTAATTCTTGTTTAAAAAATTCTTTTTTCATTTTGATTAGTTGTGACATGAAGCTACTGATCCCCCATTTTCAATCATTGGACTGATAAACGGTATACCCAAATTCATTCCTCTCAATATTAATACGATACCCATACTAGTTAACATGTACGGTAATGCTTTTTGTAAGCGTTGTCTAAATGCAAAACCAATTACCTGGCTACCAAAAGCAACTAATAACAAAGCAGGGATGGTGCCAAGACCAAAGAATACCATAAATAAACCGCTCTGAACAACCGATTGATTCGCCCAAGCCGAAGCCAATGCCAAGTAGATCATCCCGCAGGGTAAAAGCCCATTCAACAACCCTATGAAAAAGAAGGAGCCTACTTTGTTTTGCTTTAATAATTTACCTAGGGTTGAAACAATTGGTTTTTGTATCCAATCTATATGTAAGAAACCTAATTTTTTTTTTGGGTGTACATAAAAGACCCATACCACATAAATAAGCATCAATGAGCCAATAACAATACTTAAATGCTGTTGAACATTGTAAAATGGAATCTGTTTCCCAAAAAATCCAACAATCAATCCTAAAAAACCATAAGTCATTATTTTTCCTAAATGATATAATATAGTTGAAACCAATTTTTGAAATCCAGTTAAATGGGAAATAGGAAGCGCCATCACTAAGGGCCCACACATCCCAATGCAATGGACACTCCCTAATAGACCCATGAAAAAACCAATCTCCAAAAAGCTGAAATCAAACATGATTATAATTCTATTTTTTGCTCATAATAATAGGCAATACCTGAATGCAGCAGATCTAACTTAATCTTATAATGCCCCTTCTTTTGCCCTAATGATTTAAATGCTACAGCGCCATTGACTGTTTCAAAATCAAGATGTTGATCCTGTTGTTGGTCTGCGGGATAATATAAATGTAGTTTCCCTTTAACTTTTGATCCATTGAATAATACAGGGAGCAAAATTTTGACTGAATCTTTTTCGAATTTAACAATCAGGTTACCCCCCAAGGCTTTTGACCTTTCAGATGCGTCAATCACCTCTTGGTATTTTAGTTCTGCAGCATAATAATCTGTTTGAACAAGATCAAATTTTTGTTGAGACGATTTATAGGCCATAAATAACATGCCTACCACAAATGCAGTATACAATAACCCAATTTTATGTCCCCAATTAAATGTTTTCATTCAATTAAATTTTAAAGTGCTGGTGCAAGAAAAATGGCTTTCGTTGTTTTAATCCTATCTCCATTTTCATAAATACCAATTTTGATTTCCGTTTTTCTTTTCTTGATACGTTCTTGGTCTAAAATGATAAAAAAGGATGTTTGATAATAGGATTCCTTAGCGACATTGATTTGATTGATCAATCTTATTTTCCCCTTTATATTTTCTAGTTTTAGATCTAAATGAATCAACTTTCTAGTTTTATTAGCCAATTTTATATTGTACAGATTGCTAATTTGATCATTTGGAAGTTTTTGATACATCTGACCCGGTGTTCTTAATATTCTTGCACTCACATCATCCCTAGTAATTAATAAAATCGCTAAAAAAGAAAGTAATAAAAGAAGGACAGCCGTATATAATTTTAGCCTCCATGTATATTTTATTTTTTCATTATGACTTAAATTGTTTTCTGAAGCATACCGAATTAATCCAGTAGGTTTCTCTATATGTTCCATTATTTCATCACATGCGTCGATACATGCTGTACAGTTCACACATTCTAATTGCGTCCCGTTTCTGATATCGATACCTGTAGGACAAACCCTCACACAGGCACTACAATTGATACAATCCCCCTTGTCTTGACTTAATGCACTTTTTTTACCTCTTGGCTCCCCTCTTAGATAGTCGTATGCGACCACAATAGAATTTCGATCCAATAAAACACCTTGTAAACGTCCATAAGGACATACAATTAAACATACCTGTTCCCTAAACCAATAGTAAACAAAGAAGAAAATCAAAGTAAAAATGATCAAAGAGCTAAATACGCCAAAATGCACAAATACGCCTTCTTGTATCATTAATCCTACCCTGTCAATGCCAATAATATACCCCAAGAAAAAATTAGCAATTAAAAAAGAGACTAAAAAGAAGGCTGTTATTTTGGTGAACCTTTTTCTTATTTTCTCACCGTTCCATGGCATCGCCTTTAACTTTCTTTGCTGATTGGCGTCGCCTTCGATCCAATATTCAATTTTCCTGAACACCATTTCCATAAAAATGGTCTGTGGACAAGCCCAACCACAGAATAAACGTCCAAAAGCCACTGTGAATAGAATCACAAAAACCAAAAATGATAATAATCCAATTGCAAAAATGAAAAAATCTTATT
>CAISOQ010000441.1 GCA_903887095.1 uncultured Flavobacteriia bacterium | reverse complement strand
CAAGGTAAAAATCGCCAATTTCGAATTCCTAAGGAATCGATCCCTAACGAATCCATTAATGAAAAATTATTGTTAAAAATGGCATTTTCACCAAGAATTTGGTCAAAAGTAAGTCCTGTAAAATGAAGCGTTGTATCTGCCGAATAACGGGTTATGTTCTTCTTAAAACTGCATATCCCAAGATTTTTCGCTTGAAATTGAATAAAGGAAGTTTTTCCTTCGCGGAACATTACAGGCAGCCTAAAATCTAGGTCTACTCCTGCTCCCATCCCTTTTACAAATGATTCTCCATTTGAAAAATCAAAATTCCCATGCATCGATAGACTCACTGAATCTGCTGATGCTGATTGAAAGAGATTTCCATCATAAACAGTTGCTTCAGCATAATTTGAAAGAGAATACACATTGAATGAAACACTGGATTTGGATTTTTTATCAACCACCCCAAATCCAAATTTCTGAAAAGACATCCCAAGAAACCTTGTTCCTGATAAATTTACATTTTGTCCGAGGTAATTATCATTCCCAAAAAATGTCAACCCGTATAAATCCTTTGAATATAATAACGAAACATAATTGTAATAACCTGACTTTACAGTAAGCCCCCAATTAGGATTTTTGAAGAGGTTCAATTTCAAATTCCTATACTCCACCTCTCCGGAAATATCAGCACCGAATCGATTTATTCCTTTGTGGTCAATGAAACTTCTATTTTTTATACCAAATGTAATTTCTCCGCCATAAAAAAGCTTTTGCATCAACTCATTTTGCAAAGAAGTTGAGCTGAAATCCGCAATTCCGGATACAATCAATTCTTGATCCAATTGTAGCGTATCATGCTGGATCGGCATCATTGACTGAGCCAAAGAAAAAAGTGCGCTCATTGAAACAACTATGGACGTTATTAACCTCATCAATAAACTGTTTTCAGATTAAAATGCGTTTTGATCTTTACCGCCATATAAGCCCCATTAGGAACAGCCATTTGTTGATTTACTGAGCCAGAAGAATTGGGAGTATCAAAAACAGCACGAACCATCACTTTTTTAATTTCAGACAAATGAACCAATATTTCTGGGGATAATTCGAAAACCAATTCCGACTCTTTTTTCATAAGTCCAGTTGAAACTTCTAGGGTGCCAAAAACAGAAGACACTACTTTATTCTGAGACTGCACAATAAAAAGTTCTTCACCTTGATTATTCATCAAGTGCAATTCAGCACTTGCAGACAAAGGAAATGTATTTGCTGCATTAAGAATGAATGATCCCGATTCAACATGTGTTTTTTCAGTATCTTGTTTCAGGTTGAGATCAAAAGTATCTGCAAGTGTCAATCCATCTGCTCCTACTGATAGAGGCATTTGTGCATGGACCTTTACTTTCAATCGACTATTGGGAAATATCTCATTCCATCCACCAGATGTATTGCCCCAAGGGTTCAACTCCAATTTGTAGCCCATTTTATGGGTATACCCGATATTCTCAAGATATCCTTCAACATTGCTATTCGAACCATTGAAATCTATAGATTCTGAACTCGTTTGCAGACTCGACCAACTACCAGTGGCTGCATCTACAAAAATTGGCACACCCATTTGCTGGCTAGTCAAGGATACTGTATTTCCACTCCAATTCGTGTTTTCCAAAGAAATGAATGTAGCTCTAGCATCTACTTTAACGCCGTTCAATATTTCAATTGAAATTGAAGGTGACGGTATATCAATATTTCCATTTGTCAGATTAGACAGGGCATCCAAAATAAACTCAGAGGTGTCTTGAATGACTTTATTACCAAAATAGCCACGTGCATAATCCAAACGTAAATTTTCAAAGTCGGCTTCCACTTTAAAGATTTGCGAATTCGTTACAGTTATCGAAGGTCCTGCGGGATCAGAAGAAACAACCAAAAGGGATTGAAGAATATTGAAATTCGATCCATCAATTCCCGTTAAATCGATGTCATAACCAGCTATATTCAGCGCTGCAGAAACAATTCCTGGCTGCCATCCATTTGCTGAAGGAGCAGTATAATTCTCTTCAAACGTAACGCCGTTCTTGGTTACTCCCGGTAATTTAACTGTAAAGAATGTTTTAGTCGGAAGCGGATTGTAGACTTTCAATCCAATCTGCCCCTCGCTAATTCTAATTTTTTTCAGCTGCACACCTGACAAATCCAACAAATGTTCTTCAATTTCATTTACAATTGTAAAACCTGGGGGAATATTTATGGATGGAACAGTGCTATTAAAGCTATGTACTATTAATGTATCTGGCAATTCCAAAAAATCCTCGATTCCTAAATCGAGCACCGTTCGAGTGAGATCTACTTCCAGCAATCCAGTTGAATTGACAGAAAGTGTGGAATCATTCACAAGATTTTTCAGTGAAATTGTATCATTCACTATTGGAAAAGACCAATTGGAATTCCAAAATGTTTTTTCCTTTTTACACGAAGTCAAGACAACTGCGCAAAGGACAAAAAATATGTAGATTCTATTCAACAATTCAAAAACGCTTTTCACAGATCAATGGTTGGTTAAGCGCGTTCAATAATTGTCGCATACCCTTGTCCAACACCAATACACATTGTTACAAGAGCATAACGTTTGCCTGTGCGTTGAAGTTCCAATGCGGCACTATGCAAAATTCTAGCGCCAGACATTCCAAGTGGGTGTCCTAATGAAATTGCACCACCATTCGGGTTGATGCGTGGATCATTATCTGCAACTCCAAGATTTCGTGTACAGGCCAATACTTGGGCAGCAAACGCTTCATTCAATTCTAAAATATCCATCTGGTCTAATGTTAAACCAGCGCGTTCCAAAGCCTTTTGAGAAGCATAAACTGGACCGATACCCATTATGCGAGGCTCAACTCCGGCCACTGCGGCACTTACAATCCGAGCCAATGGCTTCAAATTTTCACGTTTAATCAAAGACTCCCCTGCAATGTATAAAGCTGCCGCACCATCATTCAATCCAGAAGAATTCCCTGCTGTCACACTCCCATCTTTTTTAAAAGCTGGTCTTAAATTAGAGAGACTATCAATGGTTGTTCCCGGTCTTGCAAACTCATCCATTTCAAAACAAATTGGATCTTTTTTACGCTGAGGTATGTAGATAGGAAGAATTTCTTGAGCAAATTTGCCATCTGCTTGAGCCTTGGCTGCTTTTTGTTGCGACCAAAGCGCAAATTGATCTTGGGCTTCACGTTCAATACCGTATTTTTCAACAAGATTTTCGGCTGTATTCCCCATTCCATCAACGCCATACAGCTCTTCCATTTTTGGATTTATAAAACGCCATCCAAACGAAGAATCAAACATTTGAGCATCGCGACCAAATGCAGATGATGTTTTTGAGATTACCCAAGGTCCGCGGGTCATGTGCTCAACACCTCCTGCGATATACAATTCACCTGCACCATCCTTTATTGCGCGTGATGCATTGATTACTGCAGCCATACCAGAAGCACATAAACGGTTCACTGTTTCTCCACCACTTCTCACAGGCAAACCAGCTAACAAACCCGCCATACGTGCAACATTTCTATTGTCTTCCCCGGCTTGATTAGCGCACCCAAGGATGACATCCTCAATCAATTCAGGGTTTATTCCTGACTGTTTTTCAACCAAACCTTTGATCACGTGAGCAGCCAAATCATCCGCACGAACAGAAGACAATGTTCCTCCGAAACTACCTATTGCAGTGCGCACTCCATCAACGATGTATACCTGTTCTGTCATATTTACTATTTGAATGTCTAAAATTAACATTTTTGACGTTGTTGAAAACTAATTCATGAGCTCATTTTGAATGTTATTATCTTGGTCTTTCTAAATTAAAAATGCACAAACTGTGAAAAAGAACTGTTATCTCCAACTACTGTTGATTCTCTGTTTTTCATCACCAAGTATTGCACAACTGGATGAGTTAACTCCGTCCGAAGCGCGTTACCGTGACTCTATTAAATCATTGAATTTACAGAACGAAGCCATTGCAAAAAGTCAGGAATCCTATAACAAAGGGATTGAATTATTCGGCCAAAAGAAATATGATCAGGCCATTGTTTCATTTTCTGAATCGATTAAATATGATGCAAATTTCACTGCAGCTTATTACAACAAAGGTGTTGCTGAAAATGAAGCTGAAAAATTCACGGAAGCCTCAAAAACTTTGAATGATCTTTTGCAAAAAGACCCAAATTATTCTAAGGCTTATTTTCAAAGAGGCCGAGCATATCAGGGTTTAAACGATTACCTGAAGGCAGAAAAAGATTATGAAAAATCCCTTCAGATTGATCCCAAAAGCGCACGTGCGTATTACAATTTTGGTACGCTCCGTTTTTTACAGAAAGACTATCAAGGAGCGATCAAACACTTTAGCAAAGCAATTGAATTAGATAACAATTTCGCTTTTGCTTATAATGACCGGGGAAGTTGTTACAGAATGCTCAATGATTATCCAAAAGCTATTGCCGATTATGAAGAAGCTGTGAAGAAAAACCCAAAACTTGCTTTTGTCTTGAATAAT
>CAISOQ010000440.1 GCA_903887095.1 uncultured Flavobacteriia bacterium | reverse complement strand
GCTATAGGTTGGAGAGCCTTCGGGATCTTGCACGCCCATCGTTTTCAAGAGTTCAATCACTAAGGTTGTTTTGACGATTGAATCCAATTGCATCGTGGTAAAATGACAAACCAATTCCTCCAGGAAAAAATCTGTTCATATTTGCCGCAACATTAAACACAGCTGAATTTGGCGCTCCGTTTACCTTATCCCATTGATTTCTATAAATGGAAGTCAAACAAATACCATCATCAATTCCTGTCTCACCAGGATTAATGCTCATCTTATCATAAATAAAGTGAGTAATGAGCTTATCTTGCTGAGAAAACGTGATTGTTGCCCAAAAAGATAAAGAAGCAAGTAAAGTAATTTTTCTACTCATATAGCTTTAAAAACACAGTGTTGAGTCAAAATTCGGTTAAGAATCGCTCCAATTTGGCGCTAAAAATAACTATTTTTTAAATACCAATGACAAATTTTTGCTACTTGTAAAAGCAGATATCAATATTTAACAAAAAAGTTTGAATGTTGTGAAGAAAGAAAAGTGACTATCCAAGTTTTTGATATGTTTTCCACCAAAGATTTGGAATTTCATTTTTCATGGCTTGTTCATAGTCCTGCATATCGCAAGGAACTAAATGATGTCTTTCATATTTTGATCCCGCTTGCGGAGGATACGGAACCTCCATCCACCACCTTTCAGATTTATTGCTTTTGTAAAAAATTACTTCATCCTTAAAATCATCCAAATGAACGGTAAATTTCAAGTAATCCTTTTTGCTGCCGACAGGGAAATCACCCTTGCGCTGTGCAAAACCATCAATAAAATACCAAATGATTTGCGCTAACAATGCTGATGCTGCACCAGTTTTCTTTTCTGGAATAAAGTTGAAGACTCCAAAGCTTGTTAATTTATCGCTTATTCCTGCGTATTTGGAAATTTGACAAATTTGATCTGCATAAAATCCATTGGGAGAGGTATAATTCACATTCAACAACTCTGATGCGCGAATACTTTTAAAATCAATACTCAATATATCTGAATTTCTGAGATGCGGTTCTGCTTTTCTAAAATCTGCATTGAATTCACCCAAACGACAAATGTCAAAGTAAAGCTTTTCAAATAATTCAAATTCAGCTTTTGAAGCAAACGGCGCCTGCAAACCAATATTTGCGTGGTTAAAAAGATAACAAGGCCTTTGCAAAAGCAATTGACTTATAAAACCATCCGAATTTGTTTCACTGTCGGGATCACCCAAATCGAGTTTGTGATCAACACAGCATAAATTAATTGTTTGTTCAAGCTTTTCATATCCTTTATACAAGGCCAAAGTAAGGTCTTGACTTCCTCCTATTACCAACGGAAGAACTTTTTTCTTTACCAATTCTGCAACAACTTGTCCGACTGCAAAATAGGTGTCATTCAATTCGTTGCCAGGTAGAATATCCCCCAAATCATACACTGGCATTGTCCAGTCTATTCCCCTGAATAATTCGTAAAAACTACTTCTAAAAGCATCAGATGCAGAAGACTGTTGACTAGAAAAATTCTTGTCACCCCGGAATTCAGGAACATAAATGAGCGCTACACCACCCTTTTCTATTTCAGGAAAATTACCTTCACTATGGCGAACAATCGTACCTCCAATTGTAAACTCACTGAATTCCCCTTCCAATGAAACAGGAGAAAAATAAATAGAGATATCCTTCATGCATCTTGATTTTGTTCAAAACTATATCAAAGCTGAATAGTCTGACAAGGTCAACATGGAAAGTATTGAAACAACAGATGTTTAAAAACCGAAATATTACTTTTTTCGAGCTGTCTTTTTCGGTGCTGATTTTTTCGGTGCTGACTTTTTAGAGGTGGTCCCTTGGCTTTCCGCAATTTGCAAACACTCCTCCAAACTCAATTTTTCTGCTTCCGTTCCT